>JBEIJP010000015.1:0-14960 GCA_040380245.1 Acidobacteriota bacterium
CAGCAGCCCGAGGACCGCGGGCACGGTCTTTCCCAGCCAGCGTCTTCCTGCAACAGGCAGCTCGTCGAGATAGACCGTCTGGCCATCAGACGCCGTGGTCTCTACCTCTCCTTTGCGCCATCCCGTCGCCGCGTTCCAGCGACTGGCAAAGCAGAGCGTCAGACGCCAGCCACTCCTCCGCCTCAGCTCCTCGAAGAGGGGCGCGAGGTAGGGAGCCGGGGTGTTGTTGAAGAGCAGGACCCGCCTCATCTTCCGTTGAGGACCTGTGGTGTCCGGGTCCGCTCGTTGACCAGGACGAATGTCCCCTCGACAGGGACATCGACCCGCACGGTCCCGAAGCCGGGCAACTCGATGCCAACGCCATTCCGCTGCCCCAGAGGCGCGTGGGCGTAGATCAGCCACTCGCGATCGCCCTGCCAGCCTCTCACCCGGGCGAGTGCATAAACGGGGAGGACCGTGTCGAGCTGCCACGGAGCCGGAGGATGGACCGTCGTCGAGAGTAGAAACCAGCGGGGCCGGTTGAGATACTCGAACGGAACGTCGACCTGATAGGGATGCGTCCCCGCCCGATTGACGACCAGTTCGCTCAGCTCCCAGAACCTGCGCAGCTCGGGGTGGTGGTGCACCCGGTCGACGGCCGCGAGGACCGCCGCGAAGTAGTCGCCTGTCTCCGCCACGGTCTGCAGATACCCGCGGAACTCCCGGACCACTCGCGGCCGCAACAGCCACATCCCAAACTGGATCATTCCCCGATACCGATCCGGCGTGAAGCTCTGCCCCAGCCGTTGGTAGAACTTCCGTTTGTCATTGGCCATCTCCGGTTCATAGCCATCCCACGTTGAGAGTTCAAACCAGAACGAGGGATCCTGTCGATAGGTCTCCTCCAACATGAAGACCCAATTCATCGATTCGACCTGTGGGCTGTAGACCGTGAAGTCGGTGATCCCGCTCCAATTGAAGAGGTAGTACGAGGGGGAGGCTCCGTCCCAGGCAAACGGCCAGGGGGAGAATCGTCGGGTCGAGTGGAGTGAGTACTCCAGCCAGCCAGGCCAGCGGGCGAAATGGGAAGGACCAAAGGCGTCATACCCAACATAGCGGACCCGCTCTCTCCAGGAGGGGCTGATCAGTCCTTCGCTCATCCCTTGCTGGAGCGCACGGTACCGCTCGATCCAGCGGTCACCGACCATCCTGCGGATCGAGTCTGGATGTCGCAGGCTCCCAAAATTGGCGAGGTAACGGCGGTCCTCCTCGACCTTTGTCCAGTCCAGGCGGGCGTGCTCGTGATTCGAGACGAAGAGAACCAGAGGTGGGTTGGGGTACCAGGTCTGGAGCTGCTTCATCATGGCTCCGCTTCCCCACCACTCCCCAGCCGAGCGCCACGGATCGATTGAGCCAAAGGGCGAGACCGCGCGGCGCCGCTCGCCGCTCGCCGTAACAACGTTGGGGTTCTCTTCCAACGGCAGATTCCAGTACTTGTCCTCCCAACTCAGGATCGAGTCCCATTGCGTGCTGACGAGGGAGATCGGCAACTGCCAGGCGGCCATCAACCGCACCGCTTCCTGATAGTAGGCGATCCAACGCGGGTCTTCGGGATGGGCATAGGCGTTGGGCATGAGCAACCATGGCAGCACGTGATGCCCGCGGCGAATCAGGTCCAGCTGATACGCGGGATCATACCCTCCCCTCCCCTCGCCCAGATTCCAATGGCCAGCCAGGGGCAATGGCCGGATGCCGTGAAGTGGGATCGGCATCCGTGCGCTCTCACGGATAGCCGGGACGACTGCAGGAACGTCCTCTCTCTTTGCTGAAGTTCCGGAGGTGGGGATCTGCGCCGTTCCGGCCCCCCCGCAGACGATCCCCCAGCCGATCAAGAGGCAGATGCCTCGCCAATCCATTCTCTTTTTCCGCTCAATCTCCACTCCGCTCACTCCTCACTTCCTCTACCGCACCGTCGACTCTTTGTGTCATTGGCTGCTTCCACTCGGGAGGCTGTCCCGTTTTCAAAATCACCCGGGTCACCCGCCACAGATCCTGGCAGAAGCGGCTGGCCTCTTTGGCGCCAGACAGATCTCCCTGGGAGAGGGCCCGCCAGAGCCCCGACATTCCCATCAGCAAGACCGAGCAGAGGGCATATCCCAGCGCCTCGCCTCGCTGGCCCGTCTTGACAAGATAGTAGATGGAATTGCGCTTGAGTAAAAATCCCACAGTTCCGGTCGGTTGGTACCCCTCCCGCTTTTGCCTGTGGACGACTCCATCGATCGGCAGATACCGGATCGACCATCCCGCTTGTCGGGCTCGATAGTCCAGGTCCGCGTCCTCGATGTACATGAAGAACACCTCATCGAAGAGGCCGATTTCGCGCAGGCAGCTGCTCCGCAACATGACGCAGACCCCATTGAGGACTTCGGCCTCGACGACCGACGATCCCGACAACACCAGCGAGTCGGGGGCCAGCCGATACCGCCCCCAGTGGCCCAGGCTGCGCCAGAGGCTGGGTGCGAAGAGTACGGTGTTCTGGACCGTCTGCCGGTCGCGCAGGAAGACGCGTGGGCCCACGATTCCCACCTCGGGGTGCGTTTCAAGGTAGCCGACCATGCCGGTCAGCAGCTCTGTGTTGGCCAGAACCGTGTCGGGATTGAGGATCAGCGTGTAGGCGGCGCCGGCGGCCAGGGCATCAGCCAGACCGCGGTTGTTCCCTCCGGTGTATCCCAGGTTCTCCCCCGTTTGCAGAAAGACCGCCTCGGGGTAGTCGCGCCGCACTGCCTCTTCCAATCCATCGTCCGATCCATTGTCGACCACGACGAGGCGCCAGTTCGGGTAGGTCAGGGCGGACAGAGAGCGCAGGCAGTCGAGGGTCTGCTCCCGCATGCGGTAGTTGAGCACTACGACGTGGACCAGTGGGTGGGCGGCGGGAGCTGGATCCGGAACGGGAGTCACGAGAGGTACCGCTTTCGGGGAATCCGGTCGGCAAAGCGACCAAAGAGGGCGCGTGGGACGACGATCAGGAGCGCCCCGAGGCATTCGAGCACGCCCAGGCCACCGAGGGTCAGCGCGGCCCCTGGACGTCGCGTCAGCCAGTGGAGCGCCGTCTTCCATTTGGCCAGCGGCAGGGCGACGACCGCGAGCAGGGCGACCCGCCCGCGCGGATGGCGGACCGGATAACGTGGCCAGCCGAGATAGCCATACCGAAACCCCATCAGCAGCACATATTCCCAATGGTGGAGTTTCCGCAGCACATTCCGCCAGGTGAGCGGACGTTGAGGGTGGAGGACGACCGCCTCCGGTTGCCAGACGATCGGTCCCCACGCCTGCGCGCTCGCGGCGAGGTCGACATCCTCATAGGCCGGGTAGGGGAAGGACTCATCGAAGCCGCCGATCGCCAGCAGGACCGCCCGTCGGTAGGCGCAATTGCACGTCAGATAGACTCCACCGCTTCGATTGGTCGGCCCTTCGCCGAGCGGGTCGTACATCCCCTCGTTGTTGGCGTAGACTTGACCTTCGACGCCGACCGCCGCTGGATGCGCGGCCAGCTGCTCGACCAGTCTGGCCAGCCAGTCGCGTTGCGGCAGCGTGTCGCTGTCGGTCATGGCGACGATCGCTCCGCGGGCGTGTCGAATGCCGAGGTTGCGTGCCGCGGCAGGACCGGCCGGCGCCTGCCGAAGCTGCTCGACCGGAAGTCCCCGCGCTCGGAACTCGCCGATCAGCCCCTCCAATGGCTCGCGCGAGCCGTCGTCGCAGACGAGGATCTCGACCCGCTCGAGCGGGTAGCTCTGCTCCGCCAGCGCCGCCAGGCAGCGCTCCAGATCTTGTCGCCGGTCCCGAGTCGGGATGATGACCGAGACCTCGATCGTCTCTTCCCCTTGGCGGCCAGGCTCGATTGCTTCCATGTGTGATCTCTCGTTCCGGGTCAGCTCGATGATGGACCCTCCAGGTCGCTCATTCGAGATCGTTGCCAACAGGCTCGGTCCGCTCTCCACTTTCGCCAGATCGGGCGGCGGTTCCGAAGAAGGTCGATCTGGATTCGCAACAATCGCCACCCTTCACGGATCGACCTGGTTCGCAGCGTGGCCCACGTTTTGGTCCGCAGGGTCCGTGCCCAGGCGATGAGATTCCCCCCCAGACCGCGCCGCGGATCCGTCAGCTCGTAGATGAATTGATTGCGATCGCAGCGATAGCCCCGCTCTTCAGATACGATCGCGTTCGCTTCCCAACTCCCCCCGCGGTAGTGATGAATCCGGCTTGCCGGGATGAGCCCGACGCGGTATCCGTGCGCCCGTGCCCGCCGGCAGAGGTCGATCTCCTCGTAAAAGGCAAAGTAGATCGGATCGAGCCACCCAATCCGGTCGAGCACCTCCCGCTTGACGAGGAGGCAAGACCCTTCGACCCACTCGACCGGAATCCACGGCCGGGCCTTCTCCGGGCAGTTCAGCTCGGTCAGCAGGTGCGGAACGGCCGTGCGGGTCCAGCTGTTGAACTCCAGCGAGTAATAGTCGAGCTGAACGGCCCCGGCAATGCCGATTCCCTCCGATTCCACGAGGGAGACCAGTCGCGACAACCAGTCCGGTTCCACCCACGTGTCCGGATTGAGCAGCACAACATCGCGCGCACCATCCGCCAGGGCGCTCGCGATCCCCCGGTTGTTCCCTTCGCAGAAGCCCAGGTTGGCGCCGTGCTCGATCACCTCGACCCAGGGAAAGCGCTGCCGGACCAGCGAGACGCTTCCGTCGGTTGAGCCATTGTCGAGCAGGTAGACCCGAAAGTCGTCATAGCGCGTCTCGGAGACAGATTGCAGACAGCGCTCCACCCAGGCCAGAGCGTTGTAACAGAGAATCAGAATGGCTACTCGGGGAGAAGACATCGGGGATGCAGGGTCGTCAGGTGCGCAGCGTCTCTTCCATCAGGTCGACCGCCACAGACCAGTTGAATTGCGCGACTCTCTCACGGCCCGCAGTCGACAGTTTGTGCCGGAGCGAATCGTCCGTCAGGAGTCGTGTCACCGCCTCGGCGAGCCGCTCGGGGGCACGGATCGGCACGACCAGCGCCGTCACTCCGTCTTCGGCGAAATCGTCGACCCCTTCGTTGTGAGCCGCGACCAGGGCGCAGCCGCAGGCAATGGCCTCGACCGCGGGCAGCCCCCACCCTTCGAGATGGCTCGGATGGAGGAAGACCTGACAACTGTTGTAGAGGTCGACCAGCGCCGAGGGGGAAGGGGAGTGCTGGTACTCGATCCAATCCGGTAAATCCGCGGGACGGGGAGTCGTTCCGAAGAGCACCGCCTCCAGCGTGGGGATCTCTTGCCGGACTCGCGTCAAGGCCGCCACTCCATCGGAGGTTCCCTTGATCGCCAACGGGTGGGCAAGCATGCCTACCCGCGGGCGCTGCCTCGTTTCGGCTGGGCAATGCACCCGGAACTGATCTCCGTCGAGCCCGGGTGGGATGCGCACCGTGCGGGCTCCCTCTCCCAGCTCGTGCGCTCGTCGCTCCAGCCAGCGCGAGACGACGATCTTCCGCAAGGGAAGTTGCCAGCTCTCTCGGACCCGGGTCTCCTCTCCCATCCAATCCTCGTACGACTGGATCAGATAGTAGGCACGGCCTTTGCGTGCGCCATAGCTCGCGACTGGAAACGCGGTCTGAAAGGCGGTGGCGACGATCACGTCTCCGTCCGGCAGCAAGCTCTCCCGCAGGTCACGGACCAGCCGGATCCGAACCCCCGCGTCGAGCGCGAACCACCCAATCAGCGGACGATGTCGCCACCGCAGTTTCCACGCCCAGAGGTAGCTCTTGACGACGTCACGCCAATCGCGGGAGCCCCCGTCCTGATCGAGGGTTCGTGGATGGACGACCGTGACGCTATGTCCCCGCCGATACAGCCGATTGGCGTACTCGTAGACGACCTTGAACCCTCCCGATGGGGCAGCCAGGAACATTGGGAGCACAAAGGTGATGCGTAAGGGGGTGGAATTTCGCGTTTTCAAGTTGGTATCCCTGCCGAAAATCTTACGACCATTTGGAAAGGATCGAGGCCGCGACGATCCACCGCAGCACCCGCGGGTGAGGCCAGTGGCGCAGCGCCTTTCCGTAATGGGAGAGGCAAGAGCCCCAGGCCCCACGCTGTTTCCAGGCAAACGCGGCGCGGACGTGGAGTCGGGCGAGCAGTGCCTCGCGCTGGACTTGCGTCTCCTCCCACATCGAAGGGAAACGCGACTCGACGGCCGAGAGGGCGGCGAGCGCCAGCGCCAGCCCCTTTTCGATCTCTCGCCCATCCCCCATCAAGCTGCCTTCCCGCAGGCGGTAGAGGCCCAGTGGCTCGGCGAGACCGGCCATGCCCCCGTGATAGGCGACCCGCATCCAGTACTCATAGTCCTCGACCCCGATCAGCCCCCGATCCTCGTTGAGCCAGCCTACCCGCTCGATGACGCTCCGCCGCAGCAGCACCGTCGAGTTTGGGATGAAGTCCCCAAAGAGGAGTTGCCGGAAGGTGGGATCGCCCGTGTACCCGATCTTGCGGAGCCGCTGGCGCGCTCCTCCCTCGTCCCGAAACATCCACGCTTCGCTGAAGAGCAGGTCGACTCGCGAGTTGGCCTCCATGGTCGCCACTTGCCGCTCCAGCTTCTCCGGGTACCAAAGATCGTCTCCATCGAGAAAGGCGAGGTACTCTCCCGTCGCCCGTCTCATTCCCAGGTTGCGCGCGGAGGCGGGCCCGCCGTTCGGTTTCGACTGGAGGGTGATCCGCGTGCCGAACGAGGCGGCCACTTCCCGGGTCCGATCGGTCGATCCATCATCGATCACCAGGATCTCCGCCGCCGGTCGTGTCTGGGCGAGGACGCTCTCGATCGTCTCCGCCAGGAACGCTTCCGTGTTATAGCAGGGAATGATGACGCTGACGCGACTCTTCAAGGCGTTGCCCTCGTCGATAGCCCCAGAGGAAGCTGGGCTCCCGTAGATAGTCCAACATCGCGAAGCAGATGGCGCGACGATGACCGACCTCGGCGCAATGTCGCTGGTAGTTCGCGCGCCAGGTTCGCCCGGCGGCGAGTTGGCGGAGCAGACGTCTCCCAGGTTGCGGAATCGCCGCCTCGGGCCATAACGCGGCCAGTCGAGCCGCCCCTTCCCCATACGTCGCCAGAGTTCGCAGGAGGCTGACGAGGTCCTGGCGATGTTCGTGGTGCACGATCGCACCCTCGACCCGACGAAACCGGTAGCCGCACGCGCGAATCCGTCGGCCCAGTTCCGCCTCCTCTCCGCCGGGACGACGGAAGGTCTCGTCGAAGAGACCCGCCTCCACCAGCGCCGATCGGCGATAACAGGCGTTGGCGGTAATGACGTAGGGGATCTCTCCCGAGCTGTCTGGCGCCGCGTCGAGCAGCCCAATCCGGTCGAGGTAGTCCCCGATGAGCGACGGTCGTGCTCCGCGAACGATCCCCCCCGTCCCGCCAACGGACTCGTCTTCGAAGCCGCTCAGCAGCGCGGCCAGCCAGTCTGGCTCGGGATAGCAATCACTGTCTGTCATCGCGACGAACTGGCTCCGACTGGCCCGAATGCCGGTGTTGCGTGCGGCCGCCGGACCCTGGTTGGGCTGTCGCAGGACGCGGATCTGCGATCCGAAGGAGGCGAGTACGGCGGCGGTTTCATCCGTCGAGCCATCGTCGACGACGACCACCTCCTCCGGGGTGATGGTCTGGGCGAGAATCCGCTCGACCGTCCCGCGAATCGTTCCCTGCCCATTGTAGACGGGGACGATCACCGAGACTCGCCCCGGAATCGGTGGATCTGGCGGCTTCCGTTCTCTCATCAGCTCTTTTTCGCGATCCTCGCCCGCCATCTTCTCCACCAGACCTCGCGGGCCATGCTCGCCGCCAGCTCCCAGAAGAGCCGCCGGTGTGGCCCCCCCCAGTAGCGCAAGGCTGTCCGTTCCAGCGCACGATGGTAGGCGGCGTACCCGTCTCCCGTCTTCGCCTCGGCGTGGTAATGGCAGGCCGCCAGGACCCGGTCGACATTGCGAAAGGTTGTCACCCGCGACATCCGGACCCAGTAGTCGAAGTCCATCGTCAGGTGCAGATCTTCCTCGAGCCAGCCGATCTCCTCGCTGACCTCTCGCTTCCAGAAGATCGCCGGCTGGTGCATCTGATAGCCCCGCCAGAACTGCAGCAGCCGCTTCCGCCCCTCGTAACGGCCTTCCAGCTCGATCGGAGCGCGGCCATCGACATAGACCTTGCGGATGTGTCCGACCAGCGCCCGTGGACCTGCCTCCTCCTTCTCCCTCGCCAGAAGTCTGCCCACCGTCGCCAGGGTTCCCGGCAGGAAGTAGTCGTCGCTGTTGAGCCAGCAGAGGATCTCGCCCGTGGCGAGGCGCAACCCCTTGTTGATCGCCTGGCTCTGCCCCTCGTCGGGCTCGCTGACCCAGGTCGTCAACCACGGGGCATACCTCTCCAGCAGGGCGACGCTCCCGTCCGTACTTCCCCCGTCGATGACGATGTACTCCAGATTCGGGTAGCCCTGCAGCAGGACCGACCGCAGCGTCATCTCCAGAAAGCTGGCCTGGTTGTACGAAGGAGTGACGACGCTGATGCGCGGCCAGCTCCCTGGCTCTTCCGGCGTCGACTCGTCCGGCAAGGGGCCGTCGCACCATGGCCATCCTCCCTTTCCAGGAGGAGGAGCAGGGAGTGGCACGGTCGATGCCTGGTCGGTCACGGCGTCATCCACCGATGGGGGACCAGGACGCCTTTTCCTCGCCAGCCGTCCGGATAGAGCCGCCCCGTTCCATAAAAGTCGCCATCGACCACCTCCAGTTCAATGGCATGCAGGAGCCAGTCCTCGACCTGCCGATTGACCTCCAGAAAGAGCGTCAGCAGATATTGGTTCTGGCTGAGGGGTAAGTGGGGGATCTGGCAGCGGACCGTTCCGGTTCCGGGAAGATCGATCGGATCCTGGATCACCAGTTCGCTGGAGCAGTTGAAGAGCGTCTGTCCCAGCCGATCACTGATCGCCACCGAGACCCGGCAGTTGGGCCAGCGTCGGTCCGACGGCGGCGTCGCTCCCGGCGTGGTCGCGTAGTCGAGCGCGATCGTCAGCGGCCGTCCCGAGACCCCCTGGGAGACAGGCGTCCCGGCCCCGTCCTCGAAGCGCACGGCCGTAAAGCGAACCCGGCCGGCTCCTTGCCGGTCCGTCCAGCCGGTCAGATCCCACGGGGTGGCCACCCGCAACCCGCGCAGGTACGTCTCCAGTACCCCCTCCATCGGCCCATCGGCGACGACGCGGCCCCCTTCGAGCAGGATCCCACGACGACAGAGGTGCTGCATCGCGGCGGTGTTGTGGCTGACAAAGAGCACGGTCCGTCCCCCCTGCGCGATCTCGCTCATCTTCCCCAGGCACTTCTTCTGGAAGCTGGCGTCTCCCACTGCCAGGACCTCATCGATCAGCAGGATCTCCGGCTCGAGATGCGCCGCGACGGCGAAGGCCAGCCGCACATACATCCCGCTGCTGTAACGCTTGACCGGAGTGTCGAGAAACCCCTCCAGTTCGGCGAAGCCGACGATCTCATCGAATCGTGCCTCGATCTCGCGCCGCCGCATTCCGAGAATCGACCCGTTGAGAAAGATGTTTTCCCGGCCACTCAGCTCGGGATGGAAGCCGGTGCCCACTTCGAGGAGGCTGCCGACGCGACCGTAGACCTCGACGCGCCCGCGGGTCGGCTCGGTAATTCGCGAGAGGATCTTGAGCAGCGTGCTCTTGCCGGCGCCGTTGCGCCCGACGATGCCAACCACCTCCCCCGACCCGATCTCGAAGCTGACTCCATCGAGCGCCCAGAACTCGGGTGCTGGCGCGGCGTGGCCCGGAAAGCGAAGTCGACGCGCCAGCCCCACCAGCGAATCCCGTAGCGTCGGGTTCGGGTCGATCCGCGCACCCAGTCGATACCGCTTGGCAATGGCTTCGGCCCGCAGGGCAAAGGGGGGGCTCACGTCTCTTCTCCTTGCAGTCGCACTTCAGACGAGGTCGGCGAAGGTCCGCTCCATCCGCCGGAACCCGTAGACGCCTGTCACCAGCAGCACCATCGTTCCCGCCGCGGAGAGTCCCAGTCCGCTCCAATCGAGGGGCAGCGGCGCGCCGCCCCTCAGCAGCACGACTCGATAGGCCTCGATCAGCCCACTCATTGGGTTGAGTTGGCTCAGCCACTGGTACTGTTCCGCCACGACGCTCCTCGGGTAGAGGATCGGGGTCGCGAAGAGCCAGACCTGTAACAGAAATGGAATCAGGTACCGGATGTCCCGAAAGCGGACGTGGAGTGCCGAGAGCCACAGGCCGACACCCAGCGCCAGCAGGATCGTCATCCCAATCAACACGGGCAGGAGCAGCAGCCAACGGGTGGGTGCGATCCCATACCAGACCATCATCCCCCCGATCCCCCCCAACGAGATTCCCAGATCGACCAGTCCGGCCAGGACGGCCGACGCCGGGATCAGCACCCTTGGAAAATAGACCTTGGTGATCAGGTGGGAACTCCCGACCAGGCTGTTCCCTGCGCTCCCCAGCGCGTTCGAGAAGAAGATCCACGGAATCAACCCGGCAAAGGCAAAGAGCGGGTAGGGAAGCCCGTCCGATGGCAGGCGCGCCACTCGACCGAAGATCCACGCGAAGAGCGCCATCGCCCCGAGTGGCTGCAGCAGCGCCCAGGCCGCGCCCAGCACGGTCTGCTTGTAGCGCACCTTGATGTCGCGCCAGGTCAGAAAGTAGAAGAGCTCCCGGTAGTGCCACAGATCGCTCAGCGCCAGTGGCTGCCGCCAGCCGCTGGTTGGCTCGATCACCACATCTGGCAGCCGGTCTGCTTCGCTCCGCTTCTGCATGCCAGGCTCGATCGTCATCTCGGGGCCTCCCCGACAGAACGCGACGGGCCGAGGTGGCGCTCGATCCACTCCCGCAGCACATAGAGCGCCCAGACGCGCGACCAGCTCAGCCGTCGATTGTCGAAGTCCTCCCAGACCTGGTTCGCCGCGCGACGATCGACCCACCCTTCCCCAGTGCTCGAGGAGATCGATTCGACCACCTCTTCCCGGAGCGATCCGCGGAGCCAGCGGTCGAAGGGCAGCTCAAACCCCTGTTTCCGTCGTTGCGTAACCATCTTCGGCAGGTCTCCCGCCGCCTCGACCAGCAGCCATTTCGCCGCTCCCGGCCGCAATTTGACCCTGCCTGGCAGTTCGAGGAGCCGTTCGATCAACCGGTGATCGAGGAAGGGAACCCGGACTTCCAACCCGTGGGCCATGCTCATCGTATCGGTGTCGCGGAGCAGTGTGTTGGGCAGATACCCGCTCATCTCGATGGCTGACGCCAGATTGATTGGGTCAGCCTCGCCCCATCCCGCCGCCAGATCGTCGATCCAGCCGCTCGCCGGGGGGCCGCTGCTCTCCTGTCCGAGCAACAACCGCCGCTGCGCCGGCGTGAAGAGTTGACGGTGGAGGCGCACCGTCGGTACCCCGGCCGCCTCCCCCCGCAGCAGGGCCTCCAGCTTGGCGGTGCGACCGAGAGGAAGCCGGGAAAGCGCCGCCGCGAGGACCCCTCGGATCGCCCCTGGGACCATCTCCCCCTGTTTGCGCCACCGCTCGTCGCGCAGCAGCGTCTGGAAGAACCCATATCCCAGAAAGCCCTCATCGCCCCCCAATCCCGACAGGGCCACCTTGAAGCCAGCCTCGCGGACCGCTTCGGAGAGGAACCACGTGTTGATCCCATCGATCGAGGGCTGGTCGAGCGCCGCGACCGCCCTCTTCAACCGGCCTCGCGCCTCCGCCTCCGTCCGCGTGATCGTGCGATGGACCGCGCCGTACTGCCGGGCGACCGATTCCGCGACCACTCCCTCGTCTGCCCACCCGTCCGCTGGCCCCTGCCCCTCCTCTCCCGCAAACCGCAGGCAGAAGGTATGAATCGGATCCTCGGCTGTCTGCCGCAGGAATGAGAGAAGGGCTCCGGAGTCGATCCCGCCGCTGAGGAAGAGACTGATCGGAACATCCGAGACTCGCCAGAGCCGCACCGCATCACGGGCCAGCGCGGTGATCTCCTCGACGAGGGGGCCCTCTTCCGGTCGCGGCTCCCCCGACTCACCCGCTCCCCCTGGAGTGAGCTTCCAGTAGCGCTCCGTTCGCAGCTCTCCCCGAGTGAACTCGACGAGATGACCCGGCAGGACGGCCTGGACCCCGTCGATGATCGTCAGTGGGGCCTCGACCGACCCGTAGGCCAGGAACTGCTCCACCGCCTTTCCCGAGAGCCGTCGCGGGACGAGTCCGGTCGCCAGCAAGGCCCGCACCTCCGACCCGAAGACGAATCCATCCTCTCCCTGGTAGTAGTAGAGCGGCTTGATCCCGAGGCGATCCCGAACCAGGCTGAGCCGCTTCGCCGCTGCGTCCCAATGACCGAAGGCGAACATCCCGTGCCATTGCCGCAGCGCCCTGCCGCCGTCCCGCCCGAAGGCCTTCAGCACCACCTCCGTGTCCGTGCGCGAGTGAAACCGCAGTCCTTCCGTCGTCAGGCTCTGCCGCAGCTGCTGATGGTTGAAGACCTCGCCGTTGTAGGTGATCCAGTCGCCCCGCTCCTCGTCCCGCATCGGTTGGTGGCCGGCTGGCGTCGGATCGAGAATCGAGAGGCGCCGATGGCCGAAGCAGATCGTCCAGTCCGATTCCCCCCGGCCCCCTTTCCCCTCCTCGATCAAGGCCCAGCCCTCGTCGTCCGGCCCCCGGTGACCCAGTGCCTCCAGTCCCCGCTGGACAGCGGCGATGGCCTCATCCCGTCCTCTTCTTGTCGCGACCCCGACAATCCCACACATCCGTCTCGGCTCCTGACGTGCCTTTTCCTCTTCTATTACAGGTATTACAGGAGCAGCGGTCTCGACCGACCGGGCACAGCTCTCCCTCTCAAATCAGACCTTGAAGGAAACCTCGTGCCGAGGCAGCACCCTGATTCCGTCCACCCCTCCAGCCGGGGACAGACCCACCGCCACAGAGGTATCAGAGCAAAGGATGGATTGCGGAGACACTGACCGGTCGCGGCTTACTGGCCTGTTCCATTCGCGGTCTGCTCGTCCTCGTCCTTGTCCCCGCCGTAGTAGTAGCGGCTGTAGTAGGTCGAATAGTAGTAGTAGTCGTGTGGTTGGAGTTTGATCTGGTTGACGACCACGCCCAGGATTCTCGCACCGACACCGAGCAGGTGGGCCTGCGTCCGCTGGGCCATCTCCCGGGGAGTCATGCCTCCCTTGATGACGATGACCACCCCGTCGACCATCGAGGAGAGAATCAGGCTGTCGGCGAAAGAGGCCACCGGCGGTGAGTCGATGATGACGTGATCGAAGTTGGCAGCCAGGGTCTCGATCACCTGCTTCATTCGCGCCGAACCGAGCAGCTCGGCCGGGTTCGGCGGAAGCGGCCCGACCGGCAGCACGTAGAGATTGGGCATCGCGATCTGGATCTGACTCGAAAGGTCTCCCTCTCCCGCCAGGAAATTGCTCAATCCCGAGGTGTTTTTGAGAGAAAAGATCCGATGGACCCGCGGGCGCCGCAGGTCCGCGTCGACCACCAGCACCGCCGCTCCCGTCTGCGCCAGCGAGATCGCCGTGTTGACCGCGGTCGTCGTCTTCCCCTCCGCCGGCTGACTGCTGGTGAAGAGGATCGTCCGCGGCGCGTGGCCCGCCGAAGAGAGCAGCAGCGATGTCCGCAGTTGACGATAGCTCTCCGCCATCGATGAGTTGGCTTCGACCTGGGTCAGGATCAAGTTGCCGCCCGAGAGGTTGGGCAGCGTCGAGGAGTTGGCGGTCAACGTCTTTCCGCGCCCGGCCCCCCCGCTTCCGAGCAGTCTCCGCCCTTTGCCGCCGCCTTCCAGCATCGGAATTACGCCCAGCGCCGGCAAGCGGAGATACCGGTCGATGTCCTCCACCGACTCGATCTTGTTGTTGATATAGTCAAGGAAGAGGACCAGCCCAACGCCTGCCAGCAGCGCCAGAAGCGCGCTGAAGAGGATGTTCTGCGCCCGTTTGGGCGCGACCGGAACCCGGGGCATCGTCGCATATTCCGTAATCTGGATGCTGTTGCGGAGCAGGCCCGCCGTCGACAACTCTACCCCTTGCTGGCTCTGCAGCAGCCGGTCGAGCATCTGCCGGTTGGTGTCGATCTCCTGTTGCAGCATCTTGGCCTGGATCGACCCCTCGCTCTGGGCGAGCGTCTCGCTCCGTTGCTCGCTGAAGGACTTCCGGTAGGAGGCCTCCCGTTCGACGGCCGAGCGGTACTGGTTGTCGATCGTCGCCAGAATACGCTGCTGCGCCGCACGCGACTCTCCCTCCAGCTGGGCGATCTGTTGGTCGATCTTCTTGACTTCCGGCCACTCGGGCGTGAACTCGACCAGCAGCTGCTCGCGCGCGGTGCGCAGTTCGGTCAGCTTCTTGTTGAGATCCTGGATCATCGGATCCCGCTGGATGTCGGGGAGGGTCGTCACATCCGCCACCTCCCGGCTCATCCGGTAGAGCAACTCGGCGTTCTTGCGCTCGTTCTCCGCCTGCAGCAGAGATTGATTGAGCGCCCCGAGTCGCGCAATGACCGTGTTCTCCCGCTCCCCAAAGTCGATCACCTCGTTGGCGCGGCGAAAGTTGAGGAGGCGTTCCTCCGATTGTTGCACCTTGATCTTGTAGTCGTTGATCGTCTTGGTGAGGAAGCGGCCAGAGTCTTTGTTGAGTTCGTAGATGTTGTTGAAATGGTTGTCGCGGTAGGCCTCCGCCCAGTTGTCGGCGATTTTGCGCGCCAGTTCGGGGGAACGGTGCTGGTAGCGGATCTCGACCAGCCGGGTATCCCGCACCGGACGGATCTCGACGTTCCCGAGCAGTTGACCGATGAACCCTTCCATCTTCTGCATCTCGGCCTGCTCGTCGCTTTCGCCGGAGGAGGTCTCCAGACTCTCTGCCTGCAGGTCGAGGGGGCGGGCCAGCCCCGGCG
>JBEIJP010000016.1:0-14395 GCA_040380245.1 Acidobacteriota bacterium
CCCACATATCTCAACTACATTCAAACCAAGATTCACACAGTAGGACAACTGCAATCCCAAGCTCTTACCCTTCAAACACAATCAAAACAAGACCGTCAAGTAGGGAGGGTGAGGGGAGGAGGGCACACAACCTTACAAAAACTCAATGACACACAATGACCTTCCACCCATACAACCACGTGGAGCTTTGGGGCGTGCGAGCCCTACTCGCTGGCCCTGGCCGAGTGGATCACGGCACGGATTCCGTGGGTTGAGAAGCTGCGGTTCGTCTCCTCTGGGACGGAGGCGGTCATGAGCGCCCTCCGCGTCGCGCGCGCGGCGACGGGGCGGCGGCGCATCCTCAAGTTCGAAGGGTGTTATCATGGCCACGTCGATGCGCTGCTGGTCAAGGCGGGGAGTGGCCTGGCTGGAGTGGCCGCCGCCTCGAGCGCGGGGGTCTCGGCCGAGGTGGCGGCGGAGACGATCGTTGCGCCGCTGGATGACGAAGCGCTCGTCGAGGAGATCTTTGCCGAGTATGGCCAGGCAGGGGAGCAGGGGATCGCCGCGGTGATCCTCGAACCGCTGCCGGCCAATTACGGGCTGCTCATTCAACGGCGGGAGTTCCTCGAATCGGTCGTCCGGCTGGCGCGGGCGCACGGGAGTCTGGTGATCTTCGACGAGGTCATCTCCGGGTTTCGGGTGGCCATGGGCGGGATGGCCGAGGTGCTGGGGCTGGTCCCTGACCTCGTCACCTACGGCAAGGTCGTTGGGGGCGGCTTCCCGGTGGGGTGTTATGGGGGACGGCGGGAGCTGCTCGACCTGGTCGCTCCGGTCGGACCGGTCTACCAGGCCGGCACGCTCAGCGCCAACCCGGTGGGGATGCGGGCTGGCCTGGCGACCCTCTGCAAGATGGAAGCGGTCGGCGCTCACGCGCGACTTGAAAGCAAGAGCGCGCTGCTGGCGGATCAGGTCAACGACGGGCTGCGGCAGGCCGGGCTCCCCTTCGAGATGACCCGGTTCGGGTCGCTCTTCTGGCTGCGGGGAGCGACGGCGGAGCCGATCCGGACCGTTCCGGCGATTCCGGAGGGGCACGGGGCGGCGTTCGCGAAGATCTTTCATCGCCTGCTCGATCGCGGGATCTACCTCGCGCCGAGCGGGTATGAGGTCGGGTTTGTCTCGCTGGCCCATACCGACGAGCAGCTCGCCTGGGCGGCTGGTGAGATCGTCGCGGCGACGCTGGCGGTGAGCCGGGAGATGGCCGCGTGACCGTGCCCCCCGTGCCCCCCCGTGCCCTGCGGACTGCAGGGAGGACGCGGGAGGAACCGGGAAGGTTCGTTCTGAGGTTGTATGGAACGTCTACTCGATCGGCTGAAGATTGGTCTGGCCTGCACGTGGCTCCTCTTTACGGTGGCGCTCGCCTGGTGGTGGATGGTCTTCGGACTCCGTCAGATCGAGCGACTGCGGGCGGCGGCGGTCGTCAATATGCCCAAGACCGATGAGTATCACCGGATGCTCCTCTGGGAGGGGAGTGTCCTGATCGTTCTGCTGGTCGGCGGCGGCGCGGCCCTCATCTCCTACATCTGGCGGGAGCGGCGGCGCCATCGACAGATCGAGGAGTTCTTCGCCGCGTTTACGCACGACGCCAAGACCTCCCTGGCCAGCCTGCAGCTCCAGGCGGAGAGCATCCGGGAGGACCTCGCCGGTGAGACGCCCAATCCCCTCATCGAGCGGTTGTTGAAGGACGCGCTGCGGCTCCAGTTGCAGCTCGAGAACTCGCTCTTCCTGGTCAATTTGCGTCGGGGCGGCCTGCTGCGCGAGCGGATTGGGATTCAGCGGATGATCGAATCGATGCGCTTTCACTGGCCCGAGGTCGGGCTGCGTCTGACGGGGGACGGGGTTGTCCTGGCCGATACGCGGGCGCTCGAGAGCGTCTTCACCAACCTTGTTCAGAACGCGGTGATTCATGGCCGGGCGACAGAGGTCTCCGTGACGGTCACAGGGGCGGGAACGCCACGGGTGCAGATCACGGTCGAGGATGACGGGGCGGGGTTTGCCGGCGATTACAGGCGATTGGGGACGCTCTTCACGCGGCACACCCGCAGCAGCGGCAGTGGGGTTGGGCTCTACATCACCCGACAGCTCCTCAAGCGGATGGGGGGATCGATCCGCTTCGCGCCGAGTCGGCTGGGCGGGCTGGCGGTCTCGCTGACGCTGCCCGCCGCGGGGAGGATCGAGAGTGCGGACGCGAGCCTTTCCGAGGGGGCCTTGCGGCAGCTCGGGGGGAGGCCAGAGGGGAGGAGGCCGGCGCGATGATCCGCCTGCTGCTGGTCGAGGACGACCGCTCGCTGGGAGCGACCTTGCGGGAACGGCTGGCCCGGGAGGGCTACGACGTAGCCTGGGTCGAGACGCAGGCGCGGGCCCTCGCCCGGCTCTCCGAGGGGTGGTGGGACTTGATCATTCTCGACGTCGGCCTGCCCGATGGCTCCGGCTTCGACCTCGCCCGTCAGATCAAGGCGACCTCGGCGACCCCGATCGTCTTTATGACCGCGCTCAGCTCGGCCGAGAACCGCCTGGAGGGCTTCGAGATCGGGGCGGAGGAGTTCATCCCCAAGCCGTTCCAGCTGCGGGAGCTGCTGCTTCGCGTCAAGCACGTGCTCGACACCCACGCCGTCCGCCCTCAGTTCCACTGCAACGGACGGACGATCGACCTCACCGCGCGGGCGATCATCCAACCCGACGGAGAGCGGGACTACCCCCCTTACAAAGAGTTCCAGATGCTGCAATTGCTGATCGTCTCCGCCCCGCGCGTCGTCAGCCGCGACGAGATCCTCGACGCCTTGTGGGGAGAGAGCAGCCTCCCCAACCAGCGGACGGTCGACAACATGATCGTCAAGTTGCGGCACGCCCTGGGTGATTCGGGCGGAAACTTCATCCGTTCTGTTCGCGGGGTCGGTTACCAGTGGAGCCCGAAGAGTCAGCCCAGTCCCGCAGATCCGTCGAAATCGCGTGGCGAGGGGAGCGGTCAAGGGAGTCAGAGAGAGGAGAGTGGAGAAAAGGATGGCGAACAGACGATTTGAGCGAGCGTTGCGTCGCGAGTCGCAGGAGACGCCTCCGATCTGGTTGATGCGCCAGGCAGGGCGTTACCACCACCATTACCAGGAGTTGCGGCAGCGCCACTCCTTTATGGAGCTGTGCAAGGAGCCGGCCCTGGCGGCGGAGGTGGCGCGAGGACCGGTCGCCGATTTTGGGTTCGACGCGGCGATCCTCTTCAGCGACCTGCTCTTTCCGCTGGAGGCCCTCGGGATGGGGTTGACCTATCCGGAAGGGGGGCCGCGGCTCGGTTGGCAGCTGACCTCGGAGGCGTCCCTGGAGCAGCTGGTGACGGTGGAGGAGGCGTGGCCACAGCTGCATTTTCAGGGGGAGGCGGTGCGGCTGACCCGGGAGGCGCTCCCGCAGGATCGGAGTCTGATCGGATTTGTGGGCGGCCCGTGGACCCTCTTCACCTACGCGGTCGAAGGCCGGCACAGCGGCTCGCTCATGCCGAGCAAGCGGCTGATGGGCCTCTTCGATCGTTTCTGTGAGCGGCTGGTCCCGCTCCTGGCGCGTTCGATCGACGACCAGTACCGGGCCGGGGCGGAGGCGGTGATGGTGCTCGATACCGCCTCGGGCGAGCTCTCGCCGGAGGTCTTCCACGATCTGGTCGTCCCGCAGCTGGAGCGGCTGGTCGGAAGCTGCGAGCGTGCGCCGGGCTACTATTCGAAGGGGACGCAGCCGGCTCACCTGCGCCATGCGCTCTTCACCACCAATCGTCTCGCCGGGGTGGGCGTCGACTACCGGTGGGACCTGCGGGAGGCTTTGGCGATGTTTCCGGGAGGATTTGTGCAGGGCAATTTCGATCCGGCGCTGCTCCACCTCGATGGAGAGACGTTCGAGCGACTGCTGCGGCGCTACCTCGAGCCGCTGCGGTCGGTCTCGCGGGATGGGTGGATCTGTGGGTTGGGGCACGGGGTGTTGCCGGCGACCCCGGAGCGGAATGTGCGTCGGTTTGTCGAGGTGGTACGGGAGGTGATGCAGTGACCGAGCTCTTTTCGAAGTACGACGTCCCGGCGCCGCGCTACACCAGCTATCCGACGGTGCCCTTCTGGAGTGATCCGCCGACGACGGGCGACTGGCTGGCCTCGGTCAATCGGGCGCTGGATGAGGAGGGGATGGCCTGGTCGATCTACCTCCATCTGCCCTTCTGCGAGACGCTCTGCACCTACTGCGCCTGCAACACGGTGATCACGCGGGATCACGGCCGTGAAGAGGGCTACGTCGAGCTGATCAACCGCGAATGGGAGATCTATCGACAGGCGGCGCCGGCGCTGCTGGAACGCCCGATGCGGCAGTTGCACCTTGGCGGAGGGACGCCGACCTTCTTCTCCCCGGACAATCTGCAGCGGATTCTCGTGCCGATCCTCGAGCGGGTGCGGGTGGAGGGCGCGCGGCTCGACGCCTCGATCGAGGTCGATCCACGCCGCACGACACGCGCCCACCTCGAGGCCCTGCATGGGCTGGGCTTTCGCCGCATCTCCCTCGGGGTTCAGGATTTCGATCCTGAGGTGCAACGGATCGTCAATCGCATCCAGCCGTACGCCGAGACGGCGCGCGTCACCGACGACGCCCGCGCGCTTGGGTACGACTCGGTCAACTTCGACCTCATCTACGGCCTCCCGAAGCAGACGCGGGAGAGCATCGTCATGACGGCGCGGGAGACGCTCTCGCTGCGACCGGACCGGATCGCGCTCTACAGTTTCGCGCTCGTTCCCTGGATCAAGCCGACGCAGCGCAGCTACAAGGACGAAGAGATTCCGCGCGGCTCCGAGAAGCGGGAACTCTACGAACTGGCCCGCGAGCTGCTGCTCGAAGGGGGCTACCAGGAGATCGGCATGGACCACTTCGCGCTCCCGCACGACGCCATGGCCCGCGCTCACGCCGACGGGACGCTTCATCGGAACTTCATGGGCTACACGGAGGTTCGAACGCGGCTCCTCCTCGGGATGGGGGTCAGCGCCATCTCCGAAACACCCGACTGCTTTCATCAGAATGAGAAGGCCTTTCCCGTCTACGAGAAGAAGCTGCGGCAGGGAGAACTGCCGACGCTGCGCGGTCACCGCCTCAACGACGAGGATCGCCAGCTTCGCGAGCAGATCCTCGTCTTCATGACACGGTTCGAGGTCGAGTTGACGGCGGAGCAGCAAGCGGAAGCGCCCGCCTTTCTGGCGACGATGATCGAGGACGGGCTGGTCGAGCTGGACGAGACACGGCTGCGCCTGACGGAACAGGGGCTGCCATTTTTGCGCAACGCCTGCCTCTTCTTCGATCAGCGGCTGCGACGACAGCAGCCAACCTCGCGGATCTTCTCGCAAGCAGTCTGAAGGGGGAAGGGGAGAGAAGATGGCGCAGCGGGTGACGGTGATCGGGGGTGGTTTCGCGGGGCTGACGACGGCCTACTATCTGCTTCAGGAGGGGCTGGAGGTGCGGCTTCTCGAGCGGGAGGGGCGGACGGGCGGGCTGGTCGGCACGCGTCGCACTCCGGAGGGGCTGGTCGAGACCGCCGCCAATGGGATCCTCAACTCTGCGCGACTCGAAGCGATGTGCCGGGAGATCGGGGTCCCGCTCGAGCCGCCACGGCGCGAGAGTCGGGCGCGCTACATCTGGCGCGGGGGGCCGCGCCGTTACCCCTTGACCCTGGCGGAGACGCTGCGGGCGGGGGTTGGCCTGGTCGGCAATGTTGGGCGGTGGCGACCACGGCCGAAGGAGACGATCGCCAGCTGGGGCGGACGGGTCCTTGGACACGGCGCGACCGAGTACGGATTGGTGACCGCCCTCGGCGGGATCTATGCCGGAGATGGAAGCCGGCTCAGCGCGAGTCTGATTCTGGGACCACGGGAACGAAGACCAGGTCAGGCGCCTCCCCGACGGCCGCGCGTCCGCGGCACGGTGGCCCCGCGTGGAGGGATGCAGGAGCTGATCGACGGTCTGACCCACTGGGTCGAGCAGGCTGGAGCACGGATCGAGTACCACCAGCGGGCGGAGGTCGATCCAGACTGCCCGACGGTCGTCTGCACCTCGGCACGCGAGGCGGCCGACTGCCTCGCCCCGGCAGCACCGGCGGTCGGGGAGACCCTCCGTCGGATCGAGATGCTCTCGCTGGTGACGGTGACGGCCTTCTACGCGCGGCAAGCGGGGGATCTGGCCGGTTTCGGCTGCCTTTTCCCACGGGATCAGGGCTTTCGGGCGCGTGGAGTTCTCTTCAACGATTCGATCTTCGAGGGGCGGAGCGGCTTTCGTTCCGAGACGTGGATCTTCGGGGGTGCGCACGATCCGGGGATCGTCGACCTCGACGAGACGACGCTCGGCGAGGTTGTCGCCCGTGATCGAGAGCGGATGACGGGTCGGACGGACGCGCCCCTCGCCCTCTACACGACCCGTTGGCCCGCCGCGCTGCCGCACTACGACGTGGCGCTGGAACAGATGTTGAGCGGCTTTCCCCAACTGCCCCCGCACGTGCGCCTGGGGGGCAACTATCTGGGAGGGATCGGCCTCGCCCGGATTCTCGATCGCTCCGCACGCGTGGCTGACGAGATGGCCGCGCTCCTGACAGGACGACCGGTATGACACCAGGATCGAATAATGATGGTAACGAGGGGATTCTCCTGATCAACCTGGGGAGCCCGAGCGCCCCGACGCCGGAGGCGGTCGGGGTCTACCTCAAGCAGTTCCTCATGGACGAACGGGTGATCGACGTCCCGGCGTGGATCCGCCGTCTGCTCGTCCACCTGATCATCGTGCCGCGCCGCAAGGGGGCGTCGGCCAGGCTCTACCGCAGCATCTGGACGGCGGAAGGTTCGCCGCTGGTGGTCAACACGCGGGCGCTCGCCGCCGGGCTGCGGGAGCGCCTCGGGCCAGCGGTTCCGGTCGCGATCGGGATGCGCTACGGTCACCCCTCGATCGAAGCCGGGATGGCCGAGCTGCTCGCCGCGGGGGCGAGTCGCATTCTCGCTCTGCCCCTCTACCCCCAATACGCCGAGTCGAGCTACGAGACGGCAGCGGTGGCGGCACGGGAGGCGGCGACTCGCCTCGGATGCCGGGAGCGGCTCGAGATCCTGCCGGTCTTCTACGACCGGACAGAGTACCTCGAGGCCTGTGTCGCCAACCTGCGGGAGTCCCTCGCTCGCCTGCGCCCCGAGCACCTGCTCTTCAGCTACCACAGCCTGCCGGTACGCCACATCGAGCGGCTCGATCGGACGAGGGCCCACTGTCTGCGGCGCGAGAACTGCTGTGATCAGATCACCGAGGTCAATCGCGACTGCTACCGGGCGCACTGCCTGGCGACCTCGCGGGGGATCGCGGCGCGGTTGGGGTTGGCGGCGCAGGATTGGAGTATGTCCTTCCAATCACGATTGGGACGGGCGGCCTGGCTGGGTCCGCAGACGGAGGATCACCTGCGCGACCTGGTACGGTCTGGGGTGCGCCGCGTCGCCGTCACCTGCCCCTCCTTCGTCGCCGACTGCCTCGAGACACTCGAAGAGATCGGGGTGCGCGCGCGCGAGGTCTTTCTCGAAGCCGGCGGCGAGGAGTTGACCCTGCTGCCGGCGCTCAATGCCCATCCCGTCTGGCAGGAAGCGCTGCTCACGTTGACGAGGGATCTGCGCAACCAGCGAGCGCCCCAGGGAGATTCGCGCTAGAATGCGCGGATGAATCCGCAACCCAACCCAACCCCACTGGAACCCCGCCGCGCCCGGCTGGCGCGTGGCGGACGATGCTTCGCACTGCTCCTCCTGACGCTGGGAGCCGGCTGGTCGGCCGGCTGCGCCGACTCTGCCCAGCAGGCGCCAGAGGCCTGGGGGCTCTCCTGGGGGGAGTTGCCATCCTTACCGGCGCCGCGCAGCGGTCAGATGGTCGGCGTCAGTCAGGGAGCCCTGCTGACGATCGGCGGAACGGACTTCCCGGTTCCCCTTGCCGCGGGTGGGCGCAAAGTCTGGTACGGCGACATTCTGGCGCTGCGACCGGGGCGGACCGCCTGGGAGACGGTCGGACAGCTCGACCACCCACTGGCCTACGGCGGCAGCGTGACGACCGCGGATGGCGTCATCACTCTGGGGGGCTCGGACGCCGAGCGCCACTATGCCACCGTCTCCCGCTGGCGGCTCCGGGCGGAGGGGAACACGCTCAGGATCGAGCGCACTGGCTTACCGTCGTTGCCGGCTCCGCTGGCGCTGGCAGGGGCGGCTCGGCTGGGCCAGCGCGTCTACGTCGCGGGAGGGCAGCGCTCGCCGAGCGCGGCGATCGCCGAGCGGCGGCTCTGGTCGCTCGATCTGACGCGACCCGAAGCCGGCTGGACCGAGCACGAGCCGTGGCCGGGCCCGGGTCGAATCCTGCCGGTGCTGGTTGCCCAGGGGGACGCGCTCTATCTCCTGAGTGGCGCGGAGCTGGTCGAGGCCGGAGACGGCGCTCCCGTGCGGCGCTACCTCCGCGATGGCTATCGCTACAGACCCACCGAGGGATGGCGACGGGTGGCCGATTCCCCACGCCCCGTTGTCGCGGCGCCGGCGGCCCCGGTGGGCCAGTCCCACCTCCTCGTCTTTGGCGGCGACGATGGCTCCCTCGCGCCCCGCGTTCGTGAACTGGGTGAGAACCACCCGGGCTTCAGTCGGGAAGTCCTGGCCTACCACACGATCACCAACACCTGGATCAAGGCCGGGGAGATTCCGCAGGGGTTGGTCACGACCGCGGCGGTTTCGTGGGAAGGGCGCTTCATCATTCCCGGCGGAGAGGATCGTCCCGGCCATCGCCGCACCAACGTCCTGGCGGCGAACCTGCCACCCCGGCAAGGGGTCTTCGGTTGGCTCGACTATCTGGTTCTGACCCTCTACCTGCTGCCCAACCTCTTCCTGGGGCTCTACCTGGCGCGTCGCAATCGGACGACTCGCGACTTCTTCCTCGGAGGCCGGCGCATTCCCTGGTGGGCGGCCGGTCTCAGCCTCTACAGCACCCAGCTGAGCGCGATCACCTACCTGGCGATTCCCGCCAAGGCCTACGCCGAGGACTGGACCTACCTGCTCGCCCAGTTCTGCATCCCGGTGATCACCCCGATCGTCATCGGCTGTTACCTCCCCTTCTTCCGTCGGCTCGAAGTGACGACCGCCTACGAGTATCTCGAGAAGCGGTTCAATCCGGCGGTGCGGCTGGTCGGGAGCGCCTCATTCCTCCTGCTGCAGATGGGACGGGTGGTGATCGTCCTCTTCCTGCCGGCGATGGCCCTGGCGACCGTCAGCGGCCTCAACGTCTACCTTTCGATTCTGCTGATGGGCGGTCTCTGCACGCTCTACACGATGAAAGGTGGCATGGAGGCGGTCATCTGGACGGACGTGCTGCAGACGGTGGTGCTGATCGGCGGAGCGCTCGTTGCCGGGGGGCTGCTCATCGCCGGGGTCGATGGCGGAGTGACAGAGATTCTCACGACGGGGGCAGCGGATGGCAAGATGCGACTCTTCCACTGGTCGTGGGACTACACGACGGCGACGGTCTGGGTGGTGGTGGTCGGCAATCTCCTGACGGTCATGATCCCCTACACGACCGATCAGGCGGTCATTCAACGCTACCTGACGACCCGCGACGAGGCCCAGGCGAGGCGGGCGATCTGGACCAATGCCTGGATGACGGTTCCGACCAGCCTGCTCTTCTTCGGGTTGGGCGTCGCCCTCTACGTCTTCTTCAAGCGAAACCCGGGGCTGCTCGATCCCACCCTGCCGACCGACGCGACCTTTGCCTGGTTCATCGCGCGGGAACTCCCGCGTGGAGCCGCCGGATTGGTGGTCGCTGGCGTCTTTGCCGCAGCCATGTCGACGCTCAGCAGCAGCATCAACAGCATGGCGACCGCCGTCGTCACCGATTTTCATCAACGATGGAGGCCCGCCGAGACCGATGGGCATCGCCTGCGACTCGCGCAGGGGCTGACCCTCCTCTTCGGGATCCTCGGGACTGCCGCGGCATTGCTGATGGCCACCTTTGACATCCGCTCTCTCTGGGATCTCTTCCTGCGGATTCTGGGCCTCCTGGGCGGAGGACTGGCCGGGATCTTCGCGCTGGGCATCTTCACCCGACGGGCGCACGGGCGAGGCGCGCTCGTCGGCATCTTCGCCAGCGCCCTCCTCCTCGGCTGGGTGCAACAGATGACGGCCACCCACTTCTTTCTCTACGGGGCCATCGGGATTGTCACCGCTTTCACCGTCGGGTACGCGGCGAGCCTGCTCCTTCGAGACACGATTCCTCCCCTGGATGGGCTGACCTTTGGCACGCTTGCCCGATCTCCGCGCCCGACTCCGCCCACAGATTGATTGAGAGCCGTCGCCCGGTCCGCCAGAAATGCGTCCGCTTTTTTTCTCCACTCGGTTAATGGAGTGAGTTGAAGATCCGTTTCGAGGGTGCAGGAGAAAATAGAGAGGACGGACGATGGACATAACGAGAGCAGGAGGGAGGCAACATCAGGTGCAAGGAACCATGACACAACCCTGGCAAGTGGTGGCAGAGGGCGCCTCGATCGACGAAGAGGGAGAAGCCCACCGGGATCTGACTCGACTCTTCGAGGCGCATCACGACCGGGTCTTTCGCGTCGCCTGGCGATTGACGGGCAGTCCGGTCGACGCGGAGGACGTCTTACAGACGGTCTTTCTTCGCCTCTCCAGGAGGGTGGATCTCGACCTGGCGCCGAGCCCGGGCAGCTATCTCCACCGGGCGGCGATCAACGCCTCTCTCGATCTTCTGCGCCAACGGCAGCGGGTCCTGATGGTGCCGATCGACGAAGCGACGGAGGTGATTCCGGTCGACCCGTCGCTCAGCCCGGAAGCGCGGCAGGTCAATGAGCAGCTCCGCGGAGCGATTCGCCTGGCGATGGCGACGCTCAAGGGACGCTCAGCGGAGATGTTTGTTCTTAAATACATCGAGGGATTCAGCAATCAGGAGATTGCCGCCCGCCTCGGAACGTCGGCCATGGTCGTTGGCGTGATGCTCCACCGGGCCCGAGCGCGAGTTCGCAAGCAGCTTGGCGACTACCTGACCGGATCCTCGATCGAAACCAATCCGATGACAGAGGGCGAGGGCCGGGAATCCGGCAGAGACTGAAGAGAGGCACGGGAGCCATCATGAAAGAAGACAAGAAGACACGAGCAGCGAAGCAGAAGATGGATCAAATCCTCGACGCGGGACTGGCGGACCTTCGATCCCAGTCTCTGGAAGCGTCGACAGTGGCCGAAGCGGCGGCCCGCGTCCGTGGCCAGCTGGGGACCGAGTCCGCGCCCGCCCGGAATGAATGGCAGGGATGTACGGATCTGCAGGCCCTGATCCCCCTCTATCTGGGCCGAGGCGGTGGAGAGCGGCTCTCCCCGGCTCGAATCCTGCTGCTGGAGGATCACCTCGGGGAGTGTGTGGTCTGTCGGCGCGCCCTGCGTGAGGCGCGCGGAGAGAGCGCCAGCCCCAATCCATCGGAGCGGCTCCCCTTCCCGAAGCGCGACCGCTGGCAATCGATTCGGGGAGGGGGCCTTCGATGGTCTGCGCCGGTCCGCTGGGCAGTGGCGGCGCTCCTCGTTGGCTCACTGGGCTTGATGGGCTGGACGTGGTGGCAGCGAGTAATCTCCCCGTTTGCCGGGCTCCGTCCGACGGTCGAGGCGGCGAGCGGCGAGATCTACCGGGTCAGTGAGAACCAGATCCAGCGGCTTGCAGTCGGCCAGCGCGTCGACCCCGGCGAGCGGCTGCGGACAGGGCGTGGGGCGACCGCCCTGGTGCGGCTCGATTCCGGGACGACCCTCGAACTCGAGGAGCGCACCGAGCTCACCTTTCGCGAGACGCGAGACGGGATGACGCTTGGCCTCGAGCGGGGACGCATCATCGTCGAGGCGAGCACTGATCCTGTCCGCCCTCTCACCGTCGCCGCCGATGGCGCTGTGGTCATGGTTAAGGGCTCGGTCCTCGCGGTGGCGCAAGGAACCAAGGGCGCTCGCGTCTCGGTCATTGAAGGCTCGGCGGCAGTCGAGCAGGCCGAGACACGCCGGACCCTGGTGGCCGGTCAGCAGCTGACCACCCACCGCAGCATCGAACCCGCACCCATCCCCCAGGAGATCTCCTGGAGCCAGCAGTCGGACCGCTACCAGCGGCTGCTGAGTCAGTCAGACGTCCTGCGCCGTCAGGTCGATGGGGCAGTTTCGCTCCCCGCCGCCCGCTTCTCTCCCCATCTGCTGGAGCGGATGCCCGAGACGACGACGATCTACCTGACGATCCCCAACCTGGCGACGACCCTCGCCGAGGCCGATCGGCTGCTCGCCGAGCAGCTCCGGCAGAGTCCCGAACTCAATGCCTGGTGGCAGGAGCAGCAGGCCAGGTCGAACGGCCGTCAGGGCATTCGCGGGGCGCTCGATTTCGCGCGTCAAGTTGGACCATACCTCGGCCAGGAGATCTCCTTTGGCGCGAGCCCCGCGATGACCAAGGGCGCGCCACAGTCTCTGCTGCTGCTCGCCGACCTGCGCGACCGGCAGGGCCTGCGCGCCTTCCTCGAACAGGGAATGGGTGGTGGAACGCTTCCGCGCGAAGCGATCGTCCTGATTGACGACCCCCTCGCCAGTGCACCGGCTGGATCGGCGACTCCTCAGGAGCGGCTCTACCTCTGGCTCGGGAGCGATCTGCTGGCCGCCTCTCCCAGCCTGGAGACCCTGCGGCAGCTGGCGGTACGCCAGCAGAATCCGGCGACCCGAACTTTCCTGAGCCGTCCCTTCGGTGAGCGCATCGCCACTCTCTACCGCGAAGGCGTCGGATTTCTCGTCGCGGCGGACCTTGAGCGGATGATCACGCCGGCCCTCAGCGCTGATAAGGGCGCCGCCGCGGCCCGTCAGCTCGGACTGACCGACCTTGGCCACGTCATGATCGAGGTCAAGGAGAAGGACGGGCGTGCCTTCAACCGCGCCGTCGTCGGTTTCCAATCGAAGACCGCGACGGGCGAGGCCCGCGGGATTCCGACGTGGCTGGCGGCGCCCGGACCGATGGGCTCTCTCGACTTCATCTCCCCGAACGCCACTCTCGTCGCTGCCTTTGTGGTGCGTCAGCCAACGGCCATCGTCGATGACCTGCTGGCGACCCTCCAGACGGGCGACGCCAAGGCCTGGGAGAACCTGCGTACCTTCCAGATCGAACAGGGCATCGACATTCGCGAGGATCTGGCCGCCGCGCTTGGCGGCGAGTATGCCTTCGCTCTCGACGGTCCGCTTCTGCCCATCCCCTCCTGGAAGGCCATCTTCGAAGTGGCGGACCCGGTGCGCTTACAGCAGACCCTGGGCCGGATCGTCGACCTCGCCCACCAACGGCTCCAGGCTCAGGGCAAGCTCGGCTTCTCCTGGAAGCAGGAACAGGTCGGCGATCTGACCTACTACCAACTCAAATCACTCGACTACGCGCTGGAGGCCAACTACGTCTACGCGCACGGGTACCTTATCGCCGGACCGAGCCGGGCCCTGGTCGAGCGTTCCCTCCGGGCGCGTTCCACCGGCATCAACCTTCCGCAAGCCGCCTCTTTCCGGGCGAGCTTGCCGGAAGATCAACAAGCCAACTTCTCCGCGCTCCTCTACCACCATCTCGACCAGCGGCTCGGGGCGGGTCTCGGGATGATTGCCAAGCCCCTCGCCAAGATGCAGGGAGCGGGTAGTCCGACGCCTGCCTCAACCCCACTCGGGTCCCTTCTCACCGGTAAGGCCGGGCTGACCTACCTCTATGCCTACCCGGACCGGATGGTCTTCTCGATCAACACCGAGGATGGCCCGATGAGCATCCGACCGGCCGACTTCCTCCTCCTCCCCTCTGGCCAGGCCAGTGGTGGACTAGGTGGATTTCTCCGCGGACTCGGTCAATAGATGGTCCCGAACAATCGACAACTTACTCTCCCGCCGTGGGCCTCGCAGTCTCTCCCACGGCGGGACTTTTTCCTGGTGATTCGATGGCTCTGCCACGGAACTTTGGCAACCGATCGATCGTACCTCCCGACGTCTCAAATCAATGTTGAAGGCACCCCGGCTTCCTCCCTCCGAGGAGGGGGGCGAACCGGGGGCTTGATCTCTTCACCAACCTCTCTTTTGACTTTTGATTGTTGTATGAATGCTATGGGTTGTGTATAGTCCGAGAGGGTTGGCGGGGAGGACCGGCAGGGGCGAGCAAGAGGAGGGCAGGCGATGGGCGTGCGAATGGGAGAGAGGGCTGGGTTGGGGCGAGGTGGATGGGCGATGGTGCTCTACATAGCTTTGCTGGGGGGAGCGTGTGCGGATCGGGGGTACGAGGTCTTCGGTATCTCCCTGGATGAAGGGAAGTACCGGGAGGAGATTCGCCGGGAGTTTCC
>JBEIJP010000017.1:0-14208 GCA_040380245.1 Acidobacteriota bacterium
GGCGCGTTGCCAGGCGACGATCCGCTCGAGGGCGACGGCGAGGGACCAGCGGGGACGCCATCCCAGTCGCGCACGAGCTTTCGAGCTGTCCAACTTGAGGTAATGGGCCTCGTGAGGGTGCTCTCCCCGATCCTGGACCCAGGACGCCCCACCTCCCCACGTCCGGGTGAGGTGGTCGGCAATCCAGCGCACGGGGCGAGCGTCCTCCTCCGCGGGGCTGAAGTTCCAGGCCTCGGCAAAGGACTGTCCGTCTTCGTCAAGGCGCCGGGCCAGCGTCAGATAGCCGGACAAGGGCTCGAGGACGTGCTGCCACGGGCGAATCGCGCCCGGGTAGCGAATCAGGACCGGCTCTCCCTTCCCGATCGCGCGCAGGATATCGGGGATGAGCCGATCGTTTGCCCAGTCGCCGCCGCCGATGACATTGCCGGCTCGCGCCGATGCCAGCGCAATCCCGGACTCTCGCATGAAAGAGCGACGATAGGCGCTGGTCACCAACTCCGAGCAGGCCTTGCTGCTGCTGTAGGGGTCGTATCCCCCCAATGGCTCGTCCTCACGATAGCCCCAGACCCACTCGCGGTTCTCGTAGCATTTGTCCGTCGTCACGTTGACGATGGCGCTGACGGTGCCGACTTGCCGGGCCGCCTCCAGGAGGTGGACGGTCCCCATGACATTGGTGGCGAAGGTTTCAACGGGATGCTGGTAGGACTCTCGCACCAGCGGTTGCGCCGCGAGGTGGAAGACGATCTCCGGACGAGCCTCCCGGACCGCCGCCTCGAGGGCTTGACGATCGAGGATGTCAGCGATGGTGTGGCGGCAGTGCCGCTCGATTCGCGCCGCCTCGAAGAGGTTCGGTTGCGTCGCGGGCGGGAGGGCGATTCCCGTCACGTTGGCGCCCAGCCGCGCCAGCCAGAGCGTCAGCCATCCACCCTTGAAACCAGTATGGCCGGTCACCAGGACCCGTTTTCCTTCCCAAAATGCGGCTGGCGAATCTTGCACGATCATTCCCATGTCTTCCAGGGGGCTTGTCCAGAGGACCAGAGCTGTTCAAGGTAGTTCTTCTCGCGCAGGGTATCCATGGCCTGCCAGAACCCCTTGTGCTCGAAGGCCATCAATTGACCGAGCGTCACCAGCTTCGGCATGGTGCTCGCCTCCCACGAGATCTCATCCCCTTCGATCAGGTCGAGGCATTCGGGAGAGAGGACGAAGAATCCGCCACTGATCAGCCCGCCATCGCCACGAGGCTTCTCGAGAAAGGCGGTGACGGTCGGCCCATCCTGCTCAATGGCTCCATATCGGCCGGGAGGCGTGACGGCGGTGACGGTGGCCCATCTTCCGTGAGCCTGGTGAAACGCGATCAGCGATCCAATGTCGAGGTCGCTCAATCCATCTCCGTAGGTGAAGCAGAAGGCCGGCTCATCGACGAGATAGGGCGCCACCCGTTTGAGACGCCCTCCCGTCTGGGTCTGTTCCCCGGTATCGACCAGGGTGACCCGCCACGGCTCCGCATGCCGCTGGTGGACCTCCATCTGGTTGGTGGACATATCGAAGGTCACGTCCGACATATGCAGAAAATAGTTGGCGAAGTACTCCTTGATCGTATACCCCTTGTATCCACAGCAGATAATGAAATCATTGACTCCGTGGCGGGAATAGATCTTCAGGATATGCCAGAGGAGCGGCCGGCCGCCAATCTCGATCATGGGCTTTGGCTTGAGGTGGGTCTCCTCGGAAATGCGTGTCCCCAATCCTCCCGCAAGTAGAACCGCCTTCATCTCGATCTGATCCCTTCTGGTGAAGAGAGTTGGCCAGGGCACTCTCTGAAAAACAACCCATCCTGAAATGCCCATCACCGATAGAAGAGGGAGGTGGAAACGGTACGTATCAAGCGACACGGTGGGCGATCAGACAACGTTTGCGGTGAGGGGAACAACTTCCCTTCTCCTTGACCGTCTAAATCTACGGATCGCCCCAGCCTCTTGTCAAGAAGTGGGGAGCCACCCACCAGACCACCAGGCCTCTCTGGTCTTCTGGAAAAACCAAGTGGCCAGCCGATTCGGGATCATCGGTCAGCCTGTCTTGAAGTTGAAGGTGGGAGATCGGTACCATAGACCCGAATGGATCGATCGATCGAATGAAGAGAACCATCACGAAGCAATGTGTATCGGAAGGAGAGAAGGATGGAGAGAGGAATCGAGAGAGAAACGACCAGTCCGGACAAAGAGGAGCCTGCCACGCCCTCCACAGAGGGGCGGAATCCGGCGCACCCGCTGAGCAGCAACACGCACCTGTTGCGATGGGTGGAGAAGATGGCGAAGCTGACGCAACCGGCGGCGATCCACTGGGTCGATGGGTCAGCGGAGGAGTATGAGGATCTGTGCCAGCTGCTGGTGCGAAACGGAACCTTCATCAAGTTGAACGAGGAGTTGTGGCCCGGTTGTTACTACAGCCGGTCCGATCCGAGTGATGTCGCCCGCGTCGAGGATCGAACGTTCATCTGTTCGTTGTCGAAGGAGGCGGCGGGTCCGACCAACAACTGGGAGGATCCCTACCAGATGCGGCGCAAGTTGAAGAGCCTCTTCAGCGGAGTGATGCGCGGACGAACGATGTATGTCCTGCCGTTCAGCATGGGGCCGGTCGGCTCGCCGCTCTCGCAGATTGGCGTGCAGTTGACCGACTCGCCCTATGTCGTCGTCAACATGCGGATCATGGCGCGGATCGGGAAGGCGGTCTTCGAGATGATCGATCGGGACGAGAAGCGGGTCGTCCCCTGCATGCACAGCGTCGGGGTTCCTCTCGCTCCCGGGGAGGCCGATGTCCCCTGGCCGTGTCAGCCGGAGAAGTACATCGTCCATTTTCCGGAAACGCGCGAGATCTGGTCGTATGGTTCCGGGTACGGGGGGAACGCGCTGCTCGGCAAAAAGTGTTTTGCGCTGCGGATTGCGTCGAATATCGCGCGGGACGAAGGCTGGATGGCGGAGCACATGCTGATCCTCGGGGTGGAGAGTCCGCAAGGGGAGAAGACCTATTTGACGGCGGCGTTCCCGAGTGCCTGTGGCAAGACCAACTTCGCGATGTTGATCCCTCCGAAAGGGTTTGAGGGATGGAAGGTCTGGACCGTCGGAGACGACATCGCCTGGATCAAGCCGGACAAGGACGGACGGTTGCGGGCGATCAACCCGGAGGCGGGCTTCTTCGGGGTGGCGCCGGGAACCTCGGCGAAGACCAACCCGAACGCGATGGCGGCACTCTCCCGCAACACAATCTTCACCAATGTGGCCTTGACGCCGGAGGGAGGCGTCTGGTGGGAAGGGATGACCGACGAGCCCCCGGCGGAGTGTCTCGACTGGCAGGGGAAGCGCTGGACGCCAGAGATCGCACGCGAGACCGGCGCCAAAGCGGCCCATCCCAATGCCCGCTTCACCGCGCCGGCGAGTCAGTGCCCGACGATCGACCCCGACTGGGAGAATCCGGAAGGAGTCCCGATCAGCGGTATCCTCTTCGGGGGGCGACGGGCGAGAACGATCCCCCTCGTCTATCAGGCCTTCAACTGGAGCACGGGCGTCTACACCGGCGCAACGATCGGGTCGGAGATGACGGCCGCCGCCGCCGGGAATACGGTGGGGAAAGTCCGACGGGATCCGATGGCGATGATCCCCTTCTGCGGGTATCACATGGGAGACTACTTCCGTCACTGGATCCGGATGCAGCGGACACTGACGGAGACCCCGCGGATCTTCCACGTCAATTGGTTCCGCAAGGACGCCGAAGGGAACTTCATCTGGCCCGGGTTCAGCGAAAACATGCGGGTCTTGAAGTGGATCGTCGACCGTGTGCATGGACGGGCGGTTGGTCGGGAGACGCCGATCGGGTGGATGCCGGGCTATGACGAGATCGAGTGGACCGGGCTCGACTTTCCCCGGGAGAAGTTCGAACAGCTGCAATCGTTCGATCGGTCAGCGTGGCGCGAGGAGGTGCTCGGCCACGAAGAGCTCTTCATCGAACTGCACGATCGCCTCCCCCCGGAGATGATCTACGAACGCGAACTGCTCATCTGTCGGCTCTGAGGAGCCCTTCCCTCCCCTCTCGTCACCAGGACGAGGGGGGAGGGGGATCAGCCTGGAATGGGGGGGATCTCCCGTCGCAGGTCCGGCTCGTCGTGAAGGAAGGTGATCTGGAGCGTGACCGGGATCTCGTCCGCCTCCTGCCCTGCCGGAGGGGAGTCGGAGGAATCCCCGGCGGCCTCCGGCACATCGATCGAGAATCCCGCCTCGGCCAGCGCGACAAGGAGCTGGGGGAGGCGGTGGGGGGGAATCTCGAGGTGAAAGGCGGCGGCGAGGTTCGAGAAGAGGTGGAAGTCGAGCAACCAGCCGTTGGCCTGGCCGATCGCCTCTTCGAGCCGCGTCATGGCGGTCAGCCGGTCGACGCGGGTCAGACCCTGCAGGTATCGTCGCCTCGGGCGCATCGCTCGCCTCTCTCGTCAAACGGTCCCGACTTCAGGCCAGAATCTGGCGCTGCACCTTGCCGTGAACATCGGTGAGGCGGAAATCACGCCCCTGGAAGCGGTAGCTCAACCGCTCGTGATCAAAGCCAAGCTGATGGAGCAGCGTCGCGTGGAAGTCGTGGACGTGCATGCCCCCGCTGACGGTTCCAAAGCCCAGTTCATCGGTCTCGCCGTGCAGGTAGCCCGCCTTGAAGCCACCGCCGGCCACCCAGATCGTAAAGCCATCGACGTGGTGATCACGACCGGTCGTCTCACGGACCTCCCCGAGCGGAGTCCTCCCGAACTCGCCGCCCCAGATGACGATCGTGTCGTCGAGCAGCCCGCGCTGCTTGAGGTCGAGGACGAGGGCGGCCGAGGCCTGGTCGACCTCGCGACAACGGGCCTCGATGTCGCCATCGAGGTTGTTGCCGCGCTCCCCGTGGTGATCCCAATCGGTGTGGTAGAGCTGGACGAAGCGGACGCCCCGTTCGATCAGACGTCGGGCGAGGAGGACATTGGAGGCAAAGCCGGGCTGACCCGGGGTGACGCCGTAGAGGTCGAGGGTCGCGCGGCTCTCCTGCCCGAGGTCCATCAACTCGGGAGCGCTGGTCTGCATGCGGTAGGCCATCTCGTAGGCGTTGAGACGCGTGAGGATCTCCGGATCTCCCGTCGCGTCGAGGCGCGCGCGGTTGAGGGTCCCGACCGTATCGTAGAAGTCCCGCTCCGCCTTCCGGTCACGCCCCTCCGGACTGCGCAGGTTGAGAATCGGGTCACCCTGACTCCGAAATGGAACCCCCTGGAATGAGGTCGGGAGGAAACCGCCGCTCCAGAGGCTGGAGCCACCGCGCGGTCCACGACGGCCGCTCTGCAGGACGACAAATCCGGGGAGATCGCTGTTCTCGCTGCCAAGACCGTAGGTGACCCAGGCCCCAAATGCGGGCCGGCCCGGAACCTGAAAACCTGTATTGATGAAGAGCTTGGCGGGTCCGTGATTGAAGACATCAGTCTTCATGCCACGCAGCCAGCAGACATCGTCGACAATCCGGCGATGGTAGGGCAGGAGCTCGCTCAGCTCCATCCCGCAACCACCATAGCGCGCAAACTGTCGCTTGGTGCCCAGGAGCCGCTCATTTCCCTTGAGAAAGGCGAAGCGGCGGCCCTGCATCAAGCTGGGGGGAGGCGGCTGGCCAGTCAGTTCCCGCAGCTTCGGCTTATCGGAGAAGAGTTCGAGTTGCGACGGCGCTCCGGCCATAAAGAGATAGATGACCCGCTTGGCCCGCGCCTCGGCCGGCGGACGACGGGGAGCCATCGGACGGCTCGGGTCGATCGCGGGACGGTAGGGACCGCCGCCTTCCGCGGCCTGTCCGGCCGCCTGGGCGTCGCTCCGCAGCAGGGTCTGAAGAGCGATCGCTCCCAGCCCAACGCCGCACTGCTCCAGAAAATGGCGCCGGGTCTCGTCCCGGAGGTCTTGACGTGGTTCGGTTCGGTTCTCGTTCACCTCTTCTCCTTTCGTACACTCTCGCTGGTGGCTCTTCTCTCAACCCGCTTCCGCTGGTTACTCCCGCGTGATGAAGGAGTCGGTGTTGAAGAGGACGCGAATGGCGCTGGCCATCGCCAGCGACTGGGAGCGGGAGAGTCCGCTCGGCGTCGGCTTCGACTTGTGCGGGTCGTTCGGGGAGGAAGAGTCCGGTCCGGGTTCTGGAAAACGGGTCAACTCGCGATCATGAAGCCGCGCAGGGCCGCTCTCTCCGGAGCGGTCGGCCGGCGACTGAAACAGAGGAGAAAGGCCCGGTCCAGGCGCCGATCGAGTTGCTCGCCAAACGATCCCGGGACCTCCCGCACGAGCCGATCGACCAATCCCTCGGCCAGCTCGAGAAAAGTCGTGTCATTGGCCAGCGTCAGGGACTGCAGCGGAGTGTTCGAGCGGGAACGACGGGTGCAGACCGTCTGGAAATCGGGGGAATCAAAGGTCGTAAAGAGAGGATAGGGCGCACTGCGGACGAAGAAGGTGTAGAGGGCCCGCCGGAAACGGTCCGCGCCATTCGAGGTGACCCAGTTTTTGTTGACCTGGGTAAAGGTGTAGACCCCTTCGGGCTGCGGTGGCCGCACACTCGGCCCGCCAATCACCGGATGGAGCCGCCCGCTCGCGCTGAGGGCAAGGTCGCGAATGATCTCGGCCTCGACCCGCAGTCGCTCCTGACGCGCAAGGAGCAGGTTGCGCGGATCACGTTCGGCGAGGTCGGTGCGGGCCTGTGACGACTGGCGGTAGGTCATACTGGTGACGATCAAGCGGTGGAGCGACTTGGGGCTCCACCCGCGGCGCATCCACTCTCCGGCCAGCCAATCGAGCAGCTCGGGATGGACCGGCGGGGAGCCCTGCGTCCCGAAGTCCTCCTCGGTCTCGACCAATCCCCGCCCGAAATAGCGCATCCAGACCCGATTGACGGTCACCCGCGGGGTCAGCGGATTGGCGGGATCGACCAGCCAGCGGGCCAGGTCGAGACGGTTGCGGGGCCGATCCGAGGGGGACAACGCCGGCGCGATCGCCTGGGGGACATCAGGCTGGAGTCGCCCGACCTCCCGATCCGGACGCGTAAAGTCTCCACGAAGCAGGACGTATGACTGGCGAGGAGCCGCGACCTCCCGCATGACCATCGCCATGACCCGTCGCGGATCCTGCCTCTTCCGCACCGCCAGCGCCGAAGCATAGGCCGCCGCGACCAGCTGCCGCTGTTGGGGTGTCCGCTGCGCCGCGGGGAGCCGCAGTGCGCCGAGCAGCGCGGCGCCTCGCGCGTCGTGGGGCACCCGCGAGGCAATCTCGATGCGGAAACGACCGACTCCCCGGTTGGGCAGCGTATCGTGGCGCAGCACAAACTCGACCTGACGGCTGCTGAACTTCTTCCCGGGACCGGAGATCAGGATGATCTCCTTTGGCCCGCGCGTGCGATCGTCGAGCGAGACCGTCCAACCTGTGCGGCGGTCGTTGTCGGTCGCGGCGCGTGCCGGCCAGGCGGGGTCCTCCTCCTCGGCAAAGGCGTCGAGAAAGCGGTGAGCGCCGCCCTCCGATTCGATGTAGACCTCGCTCAACAGAAAATCGCCCGTCTCGCCCAGCCCGGGCCCCTGGCGAGGCAGTCGTGCCTCCGGCTCGAGGCGCAGGCGGACCGCCGGGAGCTCCGGACGCTCCAGCCGGCCGAGCAGCAGATAGGCGTCATGGATCGATCCGTTGGCAGGGACGAAGTAACTGCCATCCTCCTGCGGCTGGATCGTCGCGTGGGCCTCCGTCTGCGCTCGAAACGCTTTGAACGGTGTCCACTCGACCGGCCCGGGTGGGGCCTGCACCGCCGGGCTCTTCTCCAGCCGGGCCCGTTCCTTCTGCTCCCACTCGGCCTGGCTCCATTCCGGCAGGGGCGGGGCGGTCGGCGCCGGGCGGGGACCACCCAGGACCTCGCCGGGCTCGACGAAGACCGTCGGACCGAGATTGTTGTAGTCGATCGTCGAATTGAAGAAGGCGTACATCTGGTAGTACTCCCGATGCGAGATCGGATCGTACTTGTGGGTGTGGCATTGCGCGCATCCGACGGTCAGGCCGAGCCAGACCGCGCCGGTCGTGTTGACCCGATCCATGACCTGCTCGACCCGTGCCTGCTCCGGATCGACGCCGCCTTCCTGATTGATGACGGTGTTGCGATGAAATCCCGTCGCGATGACCTGCGCCTTGGCCGCACGCGGATCCTTCGGGGCGGGGAGAAGATCTCCGGCCAGCTGCTCGATGGTGAACTGATCGAATGGCTTATCTTCATTGATCGCCCGGATGACCCAGTCCCGGTAGGGCCACATCTCCCGCTCGCCATCGATCGTATAGCCGTGGGTATCGGCATACCGCGCCTGGTCAAGCCAGTGGCGGCCCCACCGCTCGCCGTAATGAGGGGAGGCGAGCAGCCGATCGACCAGCTGGCGATAGTGGCGCTCCTGCTCGGCGACCGTGCCGGCCTCGAATGCCGTAACGAACTGAGTCACCTCTTCCGGACTCGGCAGGAGCCCGGTCAGGTCGAGCGAGAGCCGCCGGATCAGCGTCGCGGGATCGGCTTGCGGCGAGGGCGCGATCCCTTCCGCTTCAAGGCGCGAAAGAACGAAGGAGTCGATCTCGTTGCGGACCCAGTCTGCCCGCCGAACCGACGGGGGAGTCGCCCGGGAGAGCGGCTGAAAGGCCCAGTGGCCCTCGTAGCCCGCACCCTGCGCGATCCAGCGGCGCAGCAAGTCGGCCTCAGCCGGGGTGATCGGGGGGCGCTTCGCGTTCGGGGGCGGCATCACCTCCATGGCTTCGTGCGAGGTGACTCGCCGGAGGAGCTCGCTCTCCTCCGGTCGGCCCGGCGCGATGATCTGGTACCCGCCGCGAGGCTTCGTCGCGCCTTCGAACGTGTCGAGCCGCAATCCGGCCTTGCGATTCTTGTCATCCGGCCCGTGACAGGAGAAGCACCGGTCGGAGAGGATCGGGCGAATGTCGCGGTTGAAGCGGACCTCGGCGCCGGCCTGGCTCGCTGCCACCTCCCGATCCATTCCGTTCCATCCCCAAGCCAGCAGTCCCCACCCCAACAGACCCATCACGATCGTCAGCTGAACTCTGCTTCTCCTGCTCATCCTGCGCACCTCACCCTCTCAACCGCCTCCAGATCACGTCCGCCCATCCACCGGAGAGCCAGACTGCTCTGCCCAGCCAGGAACAACGTCACCTTCGCTCGGCTCCACCACACTCGCCACGCATCCGGTCGATTCCGTCAAAAAAGAGATTAAATAAGGGAGACTCACTCGCTGGTCGGCTCAACCGGAAAAGAGTCGAGCTTGAACGACAAAGTCTAGGATACCCCCTGCCAAAAGGCAATCACTCAGTCGAGCTCACCACTGCCGAGCAGCCAGGGCAGTTGACCACGGCGCCGCAATCGGTCCCACTCCGATCTGGGCAGCTGGAGCAGGTGCGGGGTCTTCGCCCCATCCAACCAGGCGAGCAGTTCGAGGAGCGACTCCCGATCCATCGCCGTACACCCGATCGTTCCTCGATCAGGCCCCTCCCAGAGATGAAGAAAGATGCACGACCCTTCCCCGGGCTGAACGGGATTCCGGTTCTGCTCGACGACGATTCCCAACTGGTACTGCTCATCCTCCCGGCGCATCTGCTCCGCCGAACTCCAGTCCTGGCGCTCGCCTCCCAGACTCGACGCGTCGACCAGCCGATTGTACCGGCTCGACCGCGGATCATCGACACAGACCAGACTCCCCGTCGTCTCCCAAAAAGGGAGCCGCCAACGGCGCTCTCCCCTCGCCATCCCCTCGCCAAACGCCGTCCCCAACCGAAAGAGCCCCGCCGGCGAGCGTCCATCGCCCTCCCGCTTGACGGGCCCCACTCCCCCGCTCCACCCCGCGCGGATCGCCTCTCCGGCCCACCCCAGCCCAGTCCGTCCCACCACCACCGGAACTTCCCGCCCGACCCGCCGCCACCCTCCCCGCTCCCGCTCATACCGCCCCATCCTCCCCGTCACCCCTCCCCACTCCTCCGTGACCACCACTACGACCTGCCCTACCCCCCGCAGTCTGTCCACTCTCCCCTCACACCCCATCCCCAACCCTACCAGCCCACAGATGACAATCCACCCTCCTCGCCTCATCTTCCTCACTCCCGGTTGACAGGTTTTCAATTTAGACATAGTCTACTCAGCGATGCGACGACTGGATCTCAAAAGCGTGGAGACGATGGTGCAGGCGCAGGGCCTGAAGATGACGCCACAACGGCGGGCGATCATCGAGTACCTGCAGGGCTGCGACACGCATCCCACGGCGGAGGAGATCCGGCAAGCAGTCAATCTGCAATTCCCAATGACGTCGCGTCCGACGGTCTACAATACGCTCAACTGGTTAAAGGGGGAAGGGTTGATTCGGGAAGTCTTCGAATCGAGCCCGGTCCGTTTCGATCCGAACATGTCGCCGCACCACCATTTCGTTTGTCAGCGATGTGAGCGGGTGACGGATGTCTCCCCGTGTGATATCGACCCGCCCTCGTTCGCTTCCCTGCCGGGGCGACCACGGGTCGAGTCATACGAGATCACCATTCGCGGACGGTGTGCTGCGTGCGAGTCGCGGCCCGACCGTGGCGTCTCGAACGTCGGATCCGAGTAGCGCTGAGTTCAAGAAGGACGAGGGGAGGGTCGGATGGATGAAGCGGCCTTTCCTGGAGGGTCGATCGATCGAGGGTGAGTTCGATCGATGCCTGACAAATGCGATCCAATTCAACACGATGAAGGAGAAGTCGATGAAAAATGTACAGGGATGGAAGGGAGTCTTCGCGGTAGCGGCGTTGGTCCTGATGTCCGGGGGAGGGTTCCGGGACGTCAGCGCGCAGACGCAGGGGCAACCGAAGAACAATCAGTACTGGTGGCCGGAGCAGCTGGATTTGAGTCCGCTGCGGCAGAGCGCGCCGACGGCCAACCCGATGGGCCCAATGGGCAAGGATTTCGATTACGCGAAGGCGTTCGCGACGCTCGACCTCAAAGCGGTCAAGGCGGACATCAAGAAGGTCCTGACGACCTCGCAGCCGTGGTGGCCAGCCGATTACGGCAATTACGGACCGTTCTTCATCCGCATGGCCTGGCACAGCGCCGGGACCTACCGGGTAGCGGATGGCCGCGGGGGCGCTGGCGGGGGCCAGTTGCGCTTCGAGCCGCTCAACAGCTGGCCGGACAACACCAACCTCGACAAGGCGCGTCGGCTGCTCTGGCCGGTCAAGCAGAAGTACGGGCAGAAGCTCTCGTGGGCTGACCTGATGGTGCTGACCGGCAACGTCGCGCTCGAGGCGATGGGCTTCCAGACCTACGGGTTCGCCGGCGGCCGCGTCGACGAGTGGGTTCCAGACATTGTCTACTGGGGTCCGGAGAAGAAGTGGCTGGCCGATGAGCGCTACAGCGGCGACCGGAAGCTGGAGAACCCGCTGGCGGCGGTGCAGATGGGACTGATCTACGTCAACCCGGAAGGCCCGAATGGCAAGCCGGATCCATTGGCCGCGGCGCGGGATATCCGGGAGACCTTCGGTCGGATGGCGATGAACGACGAGGAGACCGTGGCCCTCATCGCTGGTGGCCACACCTTTGGGAAGGCCCACGGCGCCTACAACCCCTCGAAGTGCGTTGGGCCGGAGCCGGCCGCCGCCGGGGTCGATGAGCAGGGCCTGGGTTGGAAGAACAAGTGCGGCCGTGGTTCGGGGGTCGACACGGTGACGAGCGGCCTCGAAGGGGCCTGGACATCGACGCCGACCAAGTGGAGTTCGACCTACCTCGCCAACCTCTTCGCCTACGATTGGGTGCAGACCAAGAGCCCGGCGGGCGCTACCCAGTGGATTCCGGCCAGCAACCAGGCGGCCAACACGGTGCCGGACGCGCACGATCCGTCGAAGCGCCACGCGCCGATCATGTTCACCACCGACCTGGCGCTCAAGTTCGACCCGGCCTACGAGAAGATCTCGCGCCGTTTCCTGGCCAACCCGGAAGAGTACCGGCTCGCCTTTGCCAAGGCGTGGTTCAAGCTGACCCACCGGGACCTCGGGCCGCGCTCGCGGTACGTCGGTCCGGAAGTGCCCAAGGAGGAGCTGATCTGGCAGGATCCGCTGCCGGCGGTCACCTACCAGAAGATCGATGGCAAGGATGTCTCCGCGCTCAAGGCGAAGATCCTCAGCTCCGGGCTGACGGTTCCAGAGCTGGTGCGGGCCGCCTGGGCGTCGGCCTCGACCTACCGTGGCACGGATATGCGCGGCGGCGCCAATGGCGCCCGGGTCCGGCTGGCTCCCCAGAAGGACTGGGAGGTCAACAATCCGGCGGAGCTGGCCAAGGTGCTCGGCCGTCTCGAAGCGATCCAGAAGGAGTTCAACGGTGCGGCAACCGCCGGGAAGAAGCGGGTCTCGCTGGCCGATCTGATCGTCCTCGGCGGGAACGCAGCGATCGAGCAGGCGGCGAAGAGCGCGGGCCACACGGTCGAGGTCCCGTTCACCCCCGGTCGAGTCGATGCGACACCGGAGCAGACCGACGCACTCTCCTTCAAGCCACTCGAGCCGACGGCCGATGGCTTCCGCAACTATTTCACGAAGGCGGAGCGGGCGACTCCCCCGGCGATGCTGGTCGATCGTGCCCATCTGCTGACCCTCTCCGTCCCGGAGATGACGGTGCTGGTCGGTGGGCTGCGCACGCTGAACGCCAACTCCGCGGGATCGAGCCACGGCGTCTTCACCAGCCGCCCCGGCACGCTCAGCAACGACTTCTTCGTCAACCTGCTCGACATGTCGACGGAGTGGAAGAAGTCGACCAGCAGCGAGGGGATCTATGAGGGGTTCGACCGGGCCACCGGCAAGGTCAAGTGGACGGCGACGCCTGTCGATCTCATCTTCGGATCGAACTCCGAGCTGCGTGCCCTCGCCGAGTTCTATGCCGAGAATGACTCGAAGGATAAGTTCGTCCAGGACTTCGTTCGGGCCTGGACGCGGGTGATGAACCTCGACCGGTTCGACCTGTAATCATTCTGGAAGATCGATCTCAGTCGGGAGCCAGGGGGTGGCGCGTCCGCCCCCTGGCTTTTTTATGCGGTCTCCGACGCCACTCGATCTTGACTTTGACGCCCGATCGGTCTCCCAATAGATCGAGCTGGTCGGAAGAAGAACGGGAGACGACACCGTATGCGCGACGATCGGATGGCGGTGGCAACGAAGACAAAGAGCGGGCGGCGCTGGTGGGGTGGACGCACCGAGGTCGCCGACGGAGGCAATCGATTCCAGGTCGAGCGATACTGGTCGCTCCTGCCTGACGAGCTGCTCGAACGGCTTGAAACCAGCCCTGCCGGACTCTCTTCGGAGGAAGCGCGGCAACGGCAGGAACAGGTCGGTCCGAATCGGCTGCGGTCACGGCCATCCCTCCAACCCTGGCTCCTCTTCGTCGCGCAGTTCAAGAGCCCCCTGGTCCTGATCCTTGTTCTCGCCGCAATCATCTCCGCCATCACTGGTGGCTGGGTGGATGTCGCGATTCTGTTGGCGATCATTGCCGCCAGTGGCCTGCTCAGCTTTGTGCAGGAGTACCACGCGGGTCGGGCGGTCGAGGCGTTGCGGGAGCGAGTGCAACCGCGCGTCCAGGTGATGCGGGATGGCCAGCTGACCTCTTCCATCCCCGAGGAACTGGTTCCGGGAGACATTGTTCAGCTTTCAGCGGGAAGTCTGATCCCGGCGGATGGCGTGGTCTGGGAGGCGAACGACATCTTTGTCAACCAGGCGGTCTTGACGGGGGAGACCTTTCCGGTAGAGAAGCACCCCGGGACGGTCGCCGCAGAGGCGACCCTCTCGGAGCGGACCAACTCCGCCTTCACTGGATCGACGGTTCGCTCCGGAACGGCGCGGCTGCTGATCTGCCAGACAGGGATGCGGACCGAATTTGGCGCCATTGCCTCCCGCTTGAACCTGCGGCAGCCCGAGACGGCTTTCGAGCGGGGGATCGCCCGCTTCGGCATCCTCCTGACCCGGGTCATGGGGCTGCTGATGTTCCTCGTCTTCGCGGTCAATGTCCTCTTCAACAAGCCCCCGATCGACTCCCTCCTCTTCGCGGTGGCCCTGGCGGTGGGAATCGCGCCGGAACTCCTCCCGGCGATCATCAGTGTCACCCTCTCGCGTGGCGCCCAGCAGATGGCCAAGCAGGGAGTGATCGTCAAAC
>JBEIJP010000018.1:0-14160 GCA_040380245.1 Acidobacteriota bacterium
CGACTCCATGTCGAAGCCAAGCGCTACCTCTGCGCGGTGGATCCCTCCTATCTGGCCTCCCTCTCGCCGGCCTCCGACCAAAGCCTGCGGTTGCAGGGAGGCGCGATGACGGCGGCCGAGGTGCAGAAGTTCCTGCGCCTCGAATCGGCCGGCGCGGCAATCCGACTGCGCCGCTACGACGATGCCGCGAAGAACGCGGCGCGCACCGTCCCCAGACTGGAAACATATCGACCTCTGCTGGTCTCCCTGATTGAGATCACGTCCTGTGAACTGTCGGAGCTGCCCACACCATGAGCGCCTCGCCTGATCGTGCCCCGCAAGTCGCGCCGGCGCTCTCCGCGGGAGACTCCTGGCGACAATCGATCTGGGCGGTGACGGCCGCTTTTGGCGCCTATTTCTGCATGTACGGATTCCGGAAGCCTTTCACGGCTGCCGCCTACGAGGAGGCAGCCCTCGTCTGGGGGATGGGTTACAAATCGGTCGCCGTCACCGCGCAAGTGATGGGCTATATGCTCTCGAAGTTCATCGGAATCCGGGTGGTCTCCGAGATGGAGCCGCGGCGCCGAGTGCCGATCATGCTGCTACTGGTAGCAAGCGCGGAGGCGGCCCTTCTCCTCCACGCGCTGCTGCCGGCTCCGTGGGACGTAGCGGCCCTCTTCCTCAATGGACTGCCGTTGGGGATGGTCTTCGGTCTGGTGCTGGGATTCCTCGAAGGGCGGCGGATGACGGAGGCGCTGACGGCGGGGCTCTGTGCCAGTTTTATTGTGGCCGATGGCGTCAGCAAGTCCGTTGGGGGGTGGTTGCTCGAACGCGGAGTCGAGACGCACTGGATGCCGTTCGTCGCCGGCCTCGTCTTCGCGCCATCCTTGCTGATCTTCGCGTGGATGTTGACCCGTATTCCGCCGCCGGACGACGCCGACATCGCCGCGCGATGTGAACGCCTTCCGATGCGGCGGCACGATCGACAGCGGCTGTTGAAGCGTTATGCGCCAGGACTCTGCCTCCTCATCGGGAGCTATCTCTGCCTGACGATTCTGCGAAGCTTGCGGGCCGACTTTGCGCCAGAGATCTGGCAGGGGCTGGGGTACACCGGGCAGCCCTCGATCTTCACGCAATCGGAGTTGCTGGTGATGGCCGGAGTGGTGGGCGTCAATGGGTTGGCCGTCTTCATTGGCGACAATCGGCGCGCCTTCTTCGCGGCTCTCGGCGCGGCTTGTCTTGGATTCCTGCTGGCCGGGGCAGGCTTGATCGCCTGGGAGGCCCCGGAAGCCGCCGGAGCCACAGCGGCCGGGCCGTCTCCGACCGTCGGATTCGGTGTGATGGTCCTGCTCGGACTCGGGCTCTACCTCCCCTACGTGGCCATCCACACGACGCTCTTCGAGCGGTTCCTCGCGTTGACGGGGGAACGGGGAAACCTTGGCTATCTGATGTACCTCGCCGATTCGGTCGGGTATCTTGGGTATGTCGTCGTCATGCTGGCGCGGGAGAGCTGGATGATCGAAGAGGGCTTTCTTCCCTTCTTTCAGCGACTGGCCTTGCTGCTGATCTTCGTCGCGGCGGGATTGTTGATCGGGGGATGGTACTATTTTCGGCATCAGGGAAGAGCGCAGACCCGACCAGAAGAGAGGGGAGAAGAATCGCATGAAGCAGCGGTATGATGTGGCGATCGTCGGCGCGGGGATTATGGGCCTGGCCCACGCCTACGCCTTCGCCAGACGTGGCAGGCGCGTCATCGTCTTCGAGCGGCACCCCTGGGCGAGGGGAGCCTCGGTGCGCAACTTTGGGATGCTCTGGCCGATCGGACAGCCCGCCGGACTCCCGCGCAGAGTCGCCCTGCGCAGTCGGGAGATCTGGACCAACGTTCTGCGCGAGAGTGGTCTCTGGTTCGAGGAGACGGGATCGCTCCACCTCGCCTACCATGACGATGAGGTCGCGGTACTGGGAGAGTTTCTCGATCGAGCGCCCGACCAGGGATATGAGGCGGAGTGGTGGACAGCGGCTCAGATCGTCGTGCGATCTCCGCTGGTCAACCCAGAGGACTTACGGGGAGCCCTCTGGTCTCCAACCGAGATCTGCATCGATCCACGGGAGGTCGTCGCCGGTCTCCCCGGATGGCTCTCAAAGAGGTGGGGGGTCGCCTTCCGCTTCGGAACGGTCGTGACAGGCTACGCGTCGCCCCTCGTGACGGCGGGTGGGGAGGAGTGGGAAGCGGACCAGCTGGTGGTCTGCTCGGGAGACGACTTCGAAACCCTCTACCCGGAGGCCTTCGCCGCCAGCGGGCTCTACCGTGTCAAACTACAGATGATGCGTACCCAGGCCTACCGCGCCGAGGTTCGACTGGGTCCAATGCTTGCCGCCGGACTAACCCTTGGCCACTACCGAAACTTCCAGGACTGTCCCAGCCTGCCAGCTCTGCGGGAGCGCTTCGAGCGGGAGATGCCGGCATACCGCCGGTTCGGCATTCACGTCATGGCCTCACAGAATGGCGCGGGGGAGATTACCCTGGGTGACTCGCACGAGTACGACGATGAGATCACACCTTTCGACAAAGCCGAGATCGACGAGTTGATCCTCGCCTATCTCCGGCGATTTCTGCGACTCCCGGGAATGGAGATCCGCGAGCGCTGGAATGGGATCTATGCCGCGCACGCCGCCGAACTCTGCTGGACGGGGGAACCAGCGCCCGGCGTGACGATCGTCGCCAGCCCGAGTGGGCGGGGGATGACGATGTCGTTCGGCATTGCCGAGCGGATAGTAGACCAATTCCTTGGACCGGAGGCAGAAGGAGCAGACCATGCGGATTGAGTTGGTCGTCTTTGATATGGCGGGAACAACGGTGGCGGAGGGGGGCGCGGTCTATCGTGCCCTGCGGAACAGCCTCGCGGCGCGTGGTGTGGTCGTGAGCGACGAGGCGCTCCATCAAGTCAAGGGGATGGACAAACGGGAAGCGTTGCGGCTCCTCGTCGAGCAGACAGCGCGTCCGGAGACATTCCGTCCGCACCTGCCAGCAATCGAGAACGACTTTGTCAACCACCTCCTCGAGTTTTACCAGACAGATCCCGGGGTGGGAGAGGTGCCCGGCGCCAGCGAGGTCTTCCAGTGGCTGCGCCAGCGAGGGATTCGTGTGGCGCTCAACACCGGCTTCAGCCGCCTCATCGCCCAGACGCTCGTCGACCGACTTGGCTGGGCAGCCGCGGGGCTGATCGATGCCTCCGTCACCAGCGATGAGGTCGAGCAGGGGCGCCCGGCCCCCTTCATGATTGACCACCTCCGGAACCAGCTGGGGATCCGTGAACGGCGCTGGGTCGCGAAGGTTGGGGACGCACCCGCCGATCTCCTCGAAGGGGCAGCGGCAGGCTGCGGGCTCAATCTGGGAGTGACGTGCGGATCGAGCACGCGCACGCAACTGGAGGGGCTACCACACGACGCCCTCCTTGAGACCATCGCCGATCTGCCAGATCTCTTTCTTGCACGGGGCATCGTATCGGAAAAGAGCTAGACAGGCGCTGGCAACATTCAGCCTGACCCTCGTCACCTCAGGAGGGCTTCTCGCTTGCGCTTCTCTTTGCCTTTCCGTTTGCAAAAGACGAACTTGCCCCCGTTCGCAGACACATCGGTTATGTGCTTTAGCCGGACCAACTCCTCAATCTGTGCCTGGTTCAGACCCCCGGGAGAGCCCTCTCCGGCTTCGATCACAGCCCGTCGGACCCCTTCTCGGAGGGCGATCCCCGGTAGACCGAGATTCCTTACCACCTGTGCGATGCTCTCTGGCCTCCGGCGCGAAACAGCTTGACCTCGTCCACCTTGAACTCCGGCGTAAACTACTGCCTCTTCCTCTTCGTCTGGTCCACCTCCGGGCGCATTATCGCGTCAGGTGAGGTGTCTGGGAAACCGGGGGAATTCCAATCCCCCCGGTTAGGGGTGGGGTTGCGGGCAGCTCGTGCCACAGATCGGAAGCCTCTTCCTTTCAGCAAGAGCCCGGTCAGGAGAGCAATTTATCAATGACCACACCGTGGACATCGGTCAGACGATAGTCCCGACCCGAGAACCGATAGGTCAGTTTCGTGTGATCAAAGCCCAGCTGGTGCAGAATCGTCGCGTGGAGGTCATGCACCTGGACCGGGTCCTCGACGATGTTGAAGCCGAGGTCATCGGTCTTCCCGAGCGTGATCCCGGGCTTGAAGCCGCCGCCCGCCAGCCACATGGTGAAGGCCTTGTTGTGGTGATCGCGGCCGAGGGCACGGTTGGCTTCGGGATCGCTCTCGACCATCGGCGTTCTCCCGAACTCTCCCCCCCAGACGATGATGGTGTCGTCGAGGAGTCCCCGCTGCTTGAGGTCCTTGACCAGCGCCGCCGAGGCCTGATCGGTGACCTTGCACTGACTCCGCACGCCGCGCGTCACCTCGCTGTGGTGATCCCACGCCTCGTGGAAGAGCTGAACGAAGCGGACGCCCCGCTCGATCAAGCGACGGGCGAGCAGGCAGTTGTTGGCGTAGGAGGGCTTGCCGGGCGTCGCGCCGTACATCTCGAGCGTCGCCTTGTCCTCCTTCGTCAGATCCATCAGCTCCGGGGCGCTCTCCTGCATCCGATAGGCCATCTCGTACGAGTTGACCCGCGTGGCGATCTCCGGATCGCCCGTCACCTCGAGGTGATGCTCATTGAGCATCTTCAGCGTATCGAGCGACTGGCGCTGCATCTGCCGATTGATCCCCCGCGGGCTGGCCAGGGAGAGGATCGGGTCGCCCGTACGCCGGAACGTGACCCCTTGATAGAATGTCGGCAGGAAGCCGGCTCCCCAGTTCGAGGCGCCCCCGCTGATGCCCCCTCCCGAGGAGAGGACAACGAAGGCCGGCAGGTCCTGCGTCTCGCAGCCGAGACCGTAGGTCACCCACGATCCCATACTCGGCCGTCCGAACTGGACCGAGCCGGTGTTCATGAAGATCTGACCGGGCGCGTGGTTGATCGCATCGGTCGTCATCGATTTGACGATGGTGATATCGTCGACGACCTTGGCGAGGTAGGGCAGCGCCTCGGAGATCTCGGCCCCCGACTGGCCATGCCGGGCGAACCGGAGTTCCGTGGCATAGAGCGCCGCGTCCGGTTTGATAAACGCGTAGTTGACCCCCTTGACCATCTCCTGGGGAATCGACTTGCCGTTGTACTTGACCAGCTCCGGTTTGTAGTCGAAAAGTTCGAGCTGCGACGGCGCGCCGGCCATGAACATAAAGATCACCCGCTTCGCCTTCGCCGGGAAGTGGGGAGCCTTGGGCGCCAGCGGGTTGCTGGCGGCAATCTTCTGCTTCGCCGGCGCCTGCTCACCGGCCAGACCGGAGCCTTTCAGCAGGGAGGCCAACGCCATCGACCCCAGCCCCACCCCGCAGTCACGGAAGAAGTGGCGGCGGGCGAGCAGCTTCTTCATTTCCAGATCGATCTCTTCCTGATAGTTCATTGCCTACTCCCGTGTAATCGTCTCATCGAGGTTGAGAAGAACGCGCGCGACCATGGCCCAGGGGGCAACCTGTTCGAGGTTGACATCCTCCGGAAGCTGCGCCGGATCGGCGGCCGCGACATAGACCGCGCTGGCGGTTCGACCGACAAAGCCCGGCCGTTGCTGCTCCAGAAACCTGGTCAGTTGCTGCAACTCGAAGGCACTCGGCTGGCGACCGGTCACGAGCCGGAAGCCGTACGTGATCTTCGCCCGATCGGTCGCTCCGCCCTCTTTCCAGAGGCGGAGGGCGAGCGCCTGGGCCGCCTCCATAAAGACCGGGTCGTTGAGCGTCGTCAGGGCCTGGAGCGGGGTGTTGGAGCGGGTTCGTCGTGTACACGACTGATCCCCGTTCGGCATATCGAAGGCCAGCAGGCCGGGATAGGGCACCGAGCGCTTCCAGAAGGTGTACATCCCACGACGGTAGCGGTCCTCGCCCGTGCTTTGATTCCAGGTCGCGCCGCCGTAGCTCAACACCAGCACGCCCTCCGGGATCGGCGGGAAGACCGAGGGCCCCCCGATCTTTCGACTGAGCAGGCCGGAGGTCGCCAGGAAGACGTCACGAATGATCTCGGACTCGACCCGCAGGCGCGGCATTCGCGCCAGCCAGCGATTGGTCGGATCTTTCTCCATCAACTCCGGACTGATCCGTGAGCTCTGCCGGTAGGTGGCCGAGTTGACGATCAACCGGTGAAGGTGCTTGATGCTCCAGCCCTGCTCCATGAACTCGACCGCCAGCCAGTCGAGCAGCTCCGGGTGCGAAGGCGGCTCGCAGCGGGTACCGAAGTCCTCCGGCGTCGTCACCAGTCCGACGCCAAAATACTGTTGCCAGACGCGGTTGACGATCACCCGCGCCGTCAACGGATTGCCGCGGTCGACGATCCACTTCGCCAGGCCCAGCCGGTTGCGCGGCAGATCGCTGGCCATTCCGGGCAGTATCGCCGGCGTTCCGGCCGTCACCAGGTTCCCGGGCCGCTTCCAGTCCCCGCGCTTGAAGATCCGCGTCTCCCGCGGCTCCTCGCGACTCCGCAACGCCAGCGTCGTCGACCCGTACGGCCAGTCGAGCCACAACTCGGCGATCTTCTCGTTCTCCGGCGCCCACTCGCTGACCGTCGTCCGGTAAGCGCGGAAGAGCTCCCGCTTCGCCGCCGCGTCCCGCTCCGCCGCCGGCAGGGCCAGGATCCGCCGTACTCGCGACGGCAGCGGATCGGCCTGCGGTTCCGACTCATCGGTCACCGACAAGCGGAACCGGCCAATATTGATCCGATCCTGCTGCTTCTGCACCAGCGAGATCGTCAGGTTGCCATCGACTCCCACCTCGACCGGCTGGCGCAGCTTGAAGACCGCCTTGCGATCCTGGTTGCGCAACCCCGGGCCCGCCTCGATGTCCCACGGGGTGCTCGTATCTCCATCGATCGTGTTCTTGATCGGGTAGAGCACCCGGGAGATGTCGGCAGTCGCCTCGGCGAAGGGCAGCCGCTGCCCGCCCACCTCGAGCATCACCTCGGAGAGGAACAACCCGCCGGTCGGCGACCGCCCCGGCCCGTTGAACGGCAGCGTCGGATCGGTGAGGAGCTCCAACCGCAGACCCGTGATCTTGCGGAGCGGACTCTTCGCTTGAATGACATAGACATTCTTGGTCGAATTGTCGCCCTTGGGAATCCACGAATGGTCCGGCAACCGGTCGAACTTCGTTCCGAACGAGGCGAAGATGCTCCCCTCCTTCAGAATCGACCATTGGCCCGCGAGCGGCTTCGTCCGCGCCTCCCACTCGGCAAGGCGTCGATCGAGATCTGGCGTCGCCGCCATCAGTCCGTCCTCGATCTTCGTGATCTTCCCGGTGATCTCCTCCCGCTTCCGGATGATCTTCTCCTCGGGAATCTCGATCTCCGGTTCGTCGTCCTGGTTCAGGAACGCGTAGAACTTGAAGTACTCTTCATGCAGAATCGGATCGTACTTATGATTGTGGCACTGCGCACAGTTGACGGAGAGTCCAAGCCAGCTCTTGCCGATCGCGTCGACGCGGTCGATCAGCCCCTCAACCCGGAACTGCTCGGGGTCCACTCCCCCCTCCTCGTTGCGCATCGAGTTGCGGAGGTAGCCGGTCGCCACCAATTGCTCCGCCGTCGGCGACGGAACCAGGTCTCCCGCCAGCTGGTCGATCGTCATCTGATCGAAGGGCTGGTCCAGGTTGAAGGCGTTGATCACCCAGTCCCGGTACGGCCAGATCGACCGCGGCAGGTCCTTCTCAAACCCGTTGGTGTCGGCGTAACGCGCCGCGTCGAGCCACCAGCGCCCCCATCGCTCCCCGTAGTGAGGCGAGGCCAGCAGCCGCTCGACCAGCTTCTCGTAGGCATCCGGCGAGCGATCCTGCAGGAACGCATCGATCTCGGCGATCGTCGGGGGCAACCCCGTCAGATCCAGACTCAGCCGACGGATCAAGGTCGTCTTCGCGGCGGCATTCGACGGGGCGAGCCCCTCCCGCTCCAGCGTGGCGAGGATGAACCGGTCGATCGGTGTGCGGCTCCAGCTCGCATCTTTCACGACCGGCAGCGCCGGCCGAACCGGTGGGATGAAGGCCCAATGCCGAACCGGGTCCGCGGCTCCCGCCGCCGGCGCCGGAATGCCGACCGCGGCCCCCACCAGCGCCGCCAGCAACAGCACGACGACCAGCCCGACTCCTCTGTTTCGCAGTCTCTTTGATCCTGATCTCATAATGTTCATCTTGATGGACTTAATGACGGAATTCAGCCTGCTTCCCCCGGGAATCTTCCCGAAGGGGCTCTGCGACACGACAAACGCCTACCCACGCATTCTAGTCTATGGAACCGCCCAGTCAATCACATCTCCGCCAAGTTCGCGTGAGCGGCTTCCCCCGGCGAGGGCCCGGTTGTTTTTTCTCACGCGAAGCCGCGAGGCCGCGAAGGCTTTGGGGAGAAGGAAAACCCGGGATTTCCCCTTCTTTCTCTCTCCTCACTCCTCTTCCCTCTCTCCTCGGCTTCCCCCCTTTGCGTCTTCGCGCCTTCGCGTGAGCCTCCTCCCCCTTTTTCCAGGCAGCCAGCGTTACGTTGACATAACGAAGGCTTAAAAGGACAATGCGGACTCCTTTGGATGGGTCAATCTTCCCATCGCCGAATGCAAAACGACTGTAGAACATCGACAGAATGACGGGCCGAGTGTGTCGCCGGAAGAGGTCCGTGGGCAGGAGGAAGAATTTGGTGAAGCTCAGGAGAGTGGGCGTAGTCGTGGCTCTCGTGGCAGTTCACCTGATGAGCGCCCCTGATTGCCCGGGGCAGGCGGCGGCGACGGCCGGGGGCTGGCGGCAGCGGCGAGTTCGTTCCGAGGATATCAAAGCGGGGCCAAGACCGCTGATCGAGTCACCCGTGATCGCCAGCCCTGCCGCCCTGGAGGGCTACCTTGACCGGTTGGAGCAGGAGACGGCTAGCCGGGTCCGGCAAGGTGAGTTCGAGCATCTGGTCCACTATGCATTGCAGTCGCGCTGGTTTACCCGGCGGTTCCCGTTGGAGCCGGCGCTGAGTGCTCGCGAATATGTCGAGGCGATGCCGGCTGGGGTGCGCGAAAGATTCCTGGCTGGGGACCCGAGTCTGTCACCGCGTCCGGAATGGCTCCCACGCCGGGTGGAGGAGCGAATCGGAGATCTGCTGCGGCGGCTGCAGGAGCCCCGCCGCGAGTCGGACGAGCGGTGGCGCTATTTTAGCCGCCTGGTCGCCTCCGACAAGCGCCCGCCCGGCGAGCTGCTGCGGAGCGAGTACACGCGGACGATGCGGTTCCTCTACCGCAAGGAGTTCCTCTCGCGCGAGGTGGCGACAGCGACGCAGGCGGACTTTGTCGCCGCGCTCTACCGAACGCGGGCGCATAGCACCGACACCCAGCTGGAGGCGGGATATGGGATCGACGTGGCACTGGCCTCGCTGGGAGCACGGCCGCGGATCGAGCGGGTCTTGCTCGTCGGACCGGGACACGATCTTGCGCCACGCACCGGTTTTCTCGATGCGTTGCCGCCGCAGTCGCTGCAGCCGTGGACGCTGGCCGACTCACTGATTCGTCACGGCCTGGCCGATCTGTCCCGGCTGCAGATTCACGCCGTCGACATCAATCCGCGGGTGGTGGATCACCTGCGACGCCTCGGGGAGCGCCCTGGCCCGATCCGGCTCGACCTGGTCACCGGTCTGGCCGAGCGAAATGGAGTCGGCTTCACCGCCGATTTTCGCGATTACTTCCGGCGCCTGGGGAGCGGGATCGGCGTGGCGGTTGCCCGGGAGCTGCCGCCCTCCCTCGCCGGGCACCTCGGGAAGCAGGTCGAGGTCGATTCGCGGGTCAGACGAGTCCTGACGGTTGGTCAGCTGAATATCATCGCCGAGCGCTACGATCCATCACCACGCTTCGACCTGATCGTCGTGACCAATGTCTTTCCGTATTTCGAGACGGAGGTGGAACTGCCGCTGGCGGTCGCCAATCTGGCGGCGATGATGGCGCCAGGGGGGCGGCTGATTCACAACGAGTTGGGGATGATGGGAGAGTCGGTCTTTTCGGCGGTCGGGCTGCCGATCGAGCAGGTTCGAACTCTGCTGATCGCGTCCGCCCCGGATCGGCCGCTTTATGACGGAGTGGTCATCCACAGAAAGCAGTAGTTGGGTGTGTCTGGTGGTGACCGCGGTAGCGCCGCGGCTTCGCCAGATCGATATAAAACAAGAAAGAAAGAGGAGCGAGTTTACCATGATTAGGCGTTCAATCATAGGACTGATCTGTCTGCTGATGATGGTCCTGCCGACCGTGGCCCAGGAGTTTCGGGCAACGGTCAATGGGCGGGTAACCGACTCGGCCGACGCGGCAATCGTTAGCGCCACCGTGACCGTCAGGAACCTGGCGACCAACGAAGTGGCGGCGGTGACAACCAACAGCGAGGGGGCCTACAACGTGCCCTTCCTGAAGCCGGGGGTCTACTCGATCTCATATGAGGCGAGTGGTTTCAAGAAGGTCGTTCGGGACCAGCAGGAACTGCAGGTTGGCCAGAGCGCGACGCTCAATGTCACGCTTGAGGTTGGCGCGGCAAGTGAGACGGTGACGATCACCGCCGATGCCCCGCTGCTGGAAGAGACCAAGGCCGACCGCGGAAACGTCATCGAGAACCGCCGCGTCGTCGAGCTGCCGCTCAATGCGCGCAACCCCTTCATGCTGGCGACACTGACGCCCGGCATCACCTTCAACGGTCCGGCGATCTACCAGCGGCCATTCGACAACGGCGCGATCGCCGACTGGTCGATCAACGGCGGCCTCAACCGCAGCAACGAGTTCCTGCTCGATGGCGCGCCCAACAACTCGATCCAGGGGGGCAACAACATCGCCTATGTTCCCCCGGTCGACGCGGTCGGCGAGTTCAAGATCATCACCAACTCCTATGACGCCCAGTATGGCCGCACCGCCGGCGGCGTCGTCAACGTGCAGATCAAATCGGGCGGCAATGAGTTCCACGGTTCGATCTACGAGTTCTACCGACGCAACTGGCTCGATTCGAACTACCTCTTCTCCAACTTCCGCAACCTGCCGGCCGGGCGTTTTCGCCGCGCGGATGGCACCCTCGAAAAGGCGGAGCACTTCCTCGACCAGTACGGCGGAGTGATCTCGGGGCCGGTGCGACTGCCGAGCAAACTCTTCCGCAAGCTTGGCTACGATGGTCGCGACAAGACCTTCTTCCTCTTCAACTATGAGGGCTACCGCGAGGGGACGCCCAATCCGCAGGTGATCACCGTGCCGACCGAGGCGTTCCGCAACGGCGATTTCAGCCAGTACCGGACGGCGGGCGGACAGTTGATCCAGATCTTCGACCCGGCGACGGGGCGCGACGTCAACGGAGTCTGGACGCGCGATCCCTTCCCGGGCAACATCATCCCCGCCAACCGGATCAACCCGATCGCCTCGAAGCTGCTGGCGCTCTACCCGAAACCGAACACCACTACGCCGGGCGGCGACCCGTGGCGCAACAACTTCGCCGACATCCCGAACATCGCCAACGACAAGTTCAAGAACTGGATCTTCAAGATCGATCAGAACATTGGCGACAAGGATAAGATCTTCTTCCGTTACGGGTACAACAACCGGGCGGAGATCCGCTGGACCAATGGCATCACCCAGGGAGCGGCGCAGGATGGCCAGCTGCCGCTCAATCGCGTCAACTACACCGGAGTCGCCGACTGGGTGCGCACCATCAGCAGCACCACCGTCTTCAACCTGCGCGTCTCCGGCAACCGCTACATCGAGGAGGCCCGCTTCCAGGATGGACTGGGCTACGACATCACGCAGCTCGGTTTCGTGAGCGGCCTCTCCGGTCAGTTCCCGGTGCCGATGTTCCCTCGCTTTGAGCTCTCGGACAACGTCCAGCTCGGACGAGGCAGCTTTGCGCGCGAAGTGACCAACGTCTACAGCATCCAGCCGAACCTGTCGATGGTCTTTGGCGCGCATACGGTGCGGGTCGGGATCGACTATCGGCTGCAGCAGTACGCGCGGCAGGCGGCGGGCAATGGGGGAATGCGGTTGACCTTCGACCGAACCTTCACCCAGCGCGACTTCAACCGCAGCGACCCGTTGAGTGGAAGCGCCGTGGCCGCCCTGCTGCTGGGCGCGCCAAGCGGTGGCAACGTCGACAACAACGTCTTCCCGATCTACATGGCCAAGTACTATGCCCCGTGGATCCAGGAAGATTGGAAGGTGACCCGCAAGCTGACGCTCAACCTTGGATTCCGCTGGGACTTCAATCTGCCGGGCGTCGAGCGCTACGACCGGATCAACTATGGCTTTGACACCAGCGCGGTCAATCCAGCCAACTCGCGCATCAACACCGCGCTGCTGATCAATGGCCAGTCGCGGATCAACGGCGGCCTCGGTTTTGCCAGGGAGGGCCAGGCGGCGGTGCAGTCCGACTGGAACAACCTGCAGCCGCGGTTCGGTTTCGCCTATGCCGTCAACCAGAAGACGGTCTTCCGGGGCGGCTACGGTCGTTACTACGTCAATCCAGTGGGAGCCCCGGGATATCCGACCAACGGTTTCTCCATCCAGACTCCCTTCGTCGCCTCGACGGACAGCAACCGGACAGCGATCGCCAATTCGCTGGCCAATCCGTTCCCGGGCGGCGTGTTGAAACCGGCGGGCAGCCGGCTGGGCGCCGAGACCTTCCTCGGTCTTGGCTTCAGCTACTCGAACCCGTTCTTTGTCGTGCCAAAAGTCGACAACTACTCGCTGGGTATTCAGCGACAACTGCCGTGGAATATCGCGGCCGAGCTTAGCTACGTCGGCAGTCGAACCTACGACGCCCAGTCGCAGTTCAACGGCATCAACGAGCCGAGCCTTGCCTTCCGCGACCAGTGCGACATCACCAAGGGCGGCAACCGCGCCGTCTGCGATCAGCTGTTGCCCAATCCATTCCGCGGAGTCGCCGGCTTCAGCGGCGGCCGCTTCAGCAACGCCTCGTTGAGCCGGTACGAGCTGATGCGCCCCTTCCCGCAATTTGGAGCAATCAGCGAGCTGGAACGGAACGAGGGCCAGGTCTGGTACAACTCGGTCCAGCTGCTGGTCAACAAGCGGCTCTCGAACGGGCTCTCGCTCAGCGGAACCTACACCTTCTCGAAGACGATCGAGGAGGCAATCCAACAGCCCGGACAGCAGGACAGTACCTCGTCCTACATCGACGACGTGGCACGCATCAAGAACCGGAGCCTCGCCTTCTCAGATCGCCCCCATCGCTTCACGATGTCGGGCGTCTGGGAACTCCCCTTTGGTCGCGGACGGAAGTTCGCCGGCAACGCCAACAAACTGGTCGACCTCGTCGCCGGGGGCTGGCAGGCGGCGGGAATGTACATCTACAACACTGGACGACCCTGGCAGTTGCCCGGCAACGTCGACATCGTCGATCCCAACTACTGGAAGGTGGAGCGGAAGCGAATGGTCAATGGAGCCGAATGGATTCAGGGAGTCCGCCCCTGCGTCGCCCAGTATGGCCGCAATGCGGACGGGACATACAAGCGGGATGCGGGCGGCAGGCTGGTGCCGGAACTGCTCGCCTTCTCGACAGCCTATGGTTGCACGGGCGCGTCCTTTGTCATTCGTGAGCCTTTCACGACACGGACGACCGCGATCCGCGACTCGATCGTTCGCCGACCGGCCTACCATCAACTCGACATCAACTTCTCGAAGACCTTCCGGATCACGGAGCGGTTCCGCTTTCAGTTCCGGGCCGAGGCCTACAACCTGACCAATACTCCCATGTATGACGAGCGCGCCTACAATACGACGCCCAATGACCCCGAGTTTGGCGCAATCAACAAGAACAATATCCGGCAGTCGAACTTCCCGCGATTCTGGCAACTTGGCTTCAAGTTCCTCTTCTAGGGTTCGTTCCATGCTGGCTCAACTCGAAAGGGCGGGGGGGATTCCTCCCCGCCCTTTCTGACATGGCGGCGACAGGCACGCGCAGGGCGCCTCTCCCCCCTCTCTCCCCCTTTGCGTTTTCGCGTGAGCCTCTCCCTCCAACGTAGGCCCGGGTGTTATGGGTCTCACGCAAAGACGCATAGACGCACAGAGAATAAGATTTGGGGGAAGAAGGAGAGCCCGAATTCATCCCTTCTTTCTCTCTCCTCACTACTCTTTCCTCTCTCCTCATC
>JBEIJP010000019.1:0-14116 GCA_040380245.1 Acidobacteriota bacterium
GGTGGTCGAGCATCTGGTCGGGGACAGCCCCCAACACGGAATCCAATATCTCACCGAGGTGGTGACGCGTGAACTGGCCACGGACTGACCTCGTCTGGTCTGTCTGTCGGCACATTTCGCGGAGCCCAGGGGGCAGGCCCAGGCCAGGAGAGCCGGCCAGGGGATCAAGCCAGTGGATCAAGCCAGGGGATCAAGCCAGGGGAGGACACAAACGATGAAGACGAGAGTGGATGGAGTGGCGAGGTGGTGGCGTGACGGGATCCTGGCCGGAGGGCTGACGGTGCTCCTGCTGGCGGGGCTTCCATTGGGAGCGATGGCGCGGCAGGATCCAGATCTTCCGAAGGGGGATGGTACGGGAGATGTTCCCGATATGTTCATCCGTCTCGTTCCGCCGGTGGCGGCTCCGGTCGCCAGCGCGCGCACCTCGACCAGATCCCCGGAGGAGGTACGGCTCTCCAGCCTGCGCGGCAAGGTGGTGATCCTCGATATCTTCTCCTCGCGCTGCCCCCACTGCCTCGACCACGCGCCTCATATGGCCGAGATCTTCACCCAGTACCGCCAACGGGGCTTGACGGTTCTCGGGTTGGCGACCGACAACCCGGATCGCGTCGCCGATGTCCACTCGTTTATGACTTCGACCAAGGTCAACTACCCGGTGGGCTTCCTGACCTCGGAAGTGATCGCCTACTTCATGGACAGCCGGAATCACGGAGTCCCACAGATGATCCTCTTCGGACCAGACGGAAAGATGGTCAAGCGGTTGATCGGTTGGACCGAAAAGACCGGCGAGGAGCTTCGCGCGGCGATTGAACCGCTGCTTCCCAAAGCCGCGGCGACGGGCCGGCAGGCCAGGAACCGCTGAAGGGAGGAATCCCATGCGACACCTCGTCCAACCACACTTCTGCCGACTGCGATCCTCCGCCGGATGGTCGCTGCTTATCGGAGCGGCGATTCTCTTCCCCCTCCTTGCGACCGTTTCCGGCCGGGGATCCGCCACGTCGTCCCCCCTCTTTGACATCGATCCCCGGATCGGTCACCTCCCGGAGAGTCGTCTCGCGCAGAAGAGCTTGCGAGCATTGGATGGGCGAGAGTTCAACCTCCAGGCAATGCGTGGCCACGTCGTGGTGCTCAACTTCTTCGCCATCTGGTGTGGATACTGCCGGAGGCAGGTGGCCACCCTCGCGCGATATGGCGAGCCGGAATACCGCCAGGGCCTGCGCATCCTTGGTCTCTCGATTCAGGACGCCTCGTCGACGCCCCGTCAGGTCGAAGAGTTTGTGGATCGTCATGGCCTCTCCTATCCTGTCGGCTTCATCCCCGATCACCTCTTTGGCCGGTTTGTCGCGTCCAAAGATGTCTCTGTCCCCCAAACCCTGGTCTACGGTCGGGATGGTCGCCTCGTCGACCATTTTCAGGGATTCGACGCCCAGGTGGCGGACCGAATGAACAGGGTCATCGCCGTTGAGTTGGCTAAAGAATGAGAAAAGCTAAGATTGTCGCCACGATTGGGCCGGCCTCCCGCTCTCCCGAACAACTCTATTCGCTGATGATGGCGGGGCTGGATGTGGTCCGCGTCAATATGTCCCACGGTTCGTACGACTATCACGCCGAGGCGATTGCCACCGCGCGTCAGCTCGCTCGCGAACTCAAGCGCCCCCTCGCCATCCTCCTCGATCTGAGCGGGCCCAAGATCCGGACGGGAAAGCTCTTCAATCATCAACCGATCTTTCTCCGTGCGCAACAGACGATCACCATCACGACGCAGGATCTTCCGGGGGACGAGACCGTCATCTCGACCAGTTACACGCACCTGCCGCAGGACGTCACGACCGGCGACCGCATTCTCCTCTCCGATGGGTTGATCGAGCTGCGGGTTGAGCAGGTCGGGATGACCGATGTCCTCTGCCGCATCATCAACAGTGGGGAGTTGGGCGAGAACAAGGGGATCAACCTGCCCGGCGTCAAACTCTCGGCTCCGTCCCTGACCGAGAAGGATCGCGGCGACCTCAAGTTCGGACTCGAGCAGCAGGTCGATTACATCGCCCTCTCCTTTGTTCGCAGCGCCAGGGACTGTATCGGCGCCAAGACCCTCATCGAATTTCTCGGATCGAACGTCCCCCTCATTGCCAAGATCGAGAAGCGCGAGGCGCTCGACGATCTCGACCGCATCATCGAGGCGAGCGATGGCGTCATGGTGGCGCGCGGAGATCTCGGGGTCGAGACGGCGGTCGAGAGCGTCCCCTTCTACCAAAAGCAGATCATCGCCAAGGCCAACGCCGCCGAGAAGCTGGTCATCACCGCGACCCAGATGCTCGAATCGATGAAGCACGAGCCCCGCCCGACTCGCGCCGAGGCCTCCGATGTCGCCAACGCCATTCTCGATGGCACCGATGCCGTCATGCTCTCTGCCGAGACGGCCGTCGGGGAGTATGCTACCGAGTCTGTCGAGACGATGGCCCGGATCATCTCCTTCACCGAGAGCAACTGCCCTCGCAAGGACCGAGTCCGTGACCTCCTCAATGGCCGGCAGAATGGGCTGGAGGGGCGGGCCATCGCCGAGGCCGCGACGTATGCCGCCGAGGAGATCCGCTCCCGGGTGATCGTCGTCTTCTCGAAATCGGGCAATATGGCGCGCCATCTGGCGGCGCTGCGCCCGTCCCAGCGCATCATCGCCTTTACCCCGCACGAACGCACGGTCTCGGCGCTTGCCGCTGTCTGGGGGATTGAGCCGTTCCAGTTGGATTTGACCGGGCGGACCTACGAACTGCTCGCCCGGGCGGATGAAGTCCTGCTCAGCCAGGCGGTGGTCCATCGTGGAGAGACCATTGTCGCCATGGCGGGGCACCTCCCCGAACAGCCCAGCCTCTCCTCGATGATGAAGCTGCACCGCGTCGGGGAGATCTCCCTCCACTGATCGGGGGGAGCCCGTCCCTCAGGACTCGGAGAGGGGAGAGGCAGGGGGAGGCGCGAGCGCCTCTGTCGGGCGGCTGGTGGGATCTTGCGGGGTTCGCCAATTGTCCATCATCGCCACCTGCTGCACGCAGGCGATCGTACAGTAGCTGGCACACGGCTTCTCTGTCCGAAATTCCCGATCGAGGTCGGCCTGGGTGTAGGTCTCGAGCGGAACTCCCGGATAGCCGCGTTGCTGCGAGCAGTAGTGGACCAGGCCCTCTTCGCAGATGTAGAGGTAGCGGGCGCCAGCCCGGCAGCGCCACTCGTGGGCCCTGCCGTAGGCAAGGTCGTCCTGGAAGCTGTTGAGCCAGCCAAACTTCTTCTTTCCGTACCGTCGGAGCTTCTGGTAGACCTCCTCCTCAACCCCGCTGAGCGGCTTGAGCTGCCCGCTGTGGTCGTGGATGATGCCCAGCGTCGATCCAAAGCCCAACTCGACGGCCCGGTGGGCGACGACGAGGGCGTCCTCCGGGTTGCGAACCCCTCCCCCAATCACCGAATTGATGTTGATATGGAAGGCGGCGTCCTCCGAGAGGTAGCCAAGGTAGCGGTCGATCACCTTGAGGCTCTTCTGTGAGACCTTGTCCGGGGTGACATTGTCGATGCTGATCTGCAGGTACTCCAGGCCGGCGCGATTGAGCCGGTCGATGTTCTCCCGCGTCATGTAGTACCCGTTGCTGATCAGCCCGGCAATCATCCCGTGCGAGCGGATGTGGCTGATGATCTCGAAGATCTGCGGGTGGAGCATCGGCTCGCCGCCGCTGATGGTGATGACGCTCGTCCCGAACGACGCAAGGTGGTCGAGCCGCCGTTTCATCGTCTCCAGCGGGACCGGGTCGGAGACCTTGTCGTACTCATTGCAGTACCCGCAAGCCAGGTTGCACCGGCGCATCGGGATGACGTGGGCAAGGATTGGATGGCTCGTCGAGAGCAGCCCCTTGGCCACCAGCGCGGCTTCCCGCGCCGCCCGGCTCATTTTGCTGCTGGTCAAATCTTTCATGGCTCCACTGACTCGATCGCTAAATCTTATCGACGACCTTGGTTCCCCCCGGAATGGAGACCGAAAACTCCGCGTCCGGGATCGTGGTGTTGAGCTGCATATTGCGGAGCGAGACGATGGTGTAGTCCCCGTTCCGCTCGAGCATCTTCCATTGCGCGGGCATCCAGCTCTGCTGGTTGACCCAGAGGTCGATCGTCACGAACTGGCCTTTGGTCTTCGGCGTCAAGCGCAAGAGGGAGGTCATCTGACCCTGTACCGCTTCGTCCTTGATGAACTCGATCTGATAGTTGGCAGCGAGGGACTTGAGGGAGCCGTCGATTCCGATCAGTTGCGTATAGCCGCCCATCCGCGCGCCGCCGCCCTTGGTCGCCTTGGCGATTGTCGACTTGAAGACCTGGTTGATGCGTGGCTGGTAGTAGACGACCTGATCGCCAACGACGGCGATCGTGTCGCGACTCGGGCGGGTATAGTCGATTCGCAGCTTCCCCTTGCCCTTGCCGACCGCGGGTTTGTAGCGCAGACTCCCGACCTCGGTGTCGGTCACGCCGATCTGGGCGTTGGTCTTCTCCTGGGTCAGTTCAGCCCGCAGGCTCTTCATCTCCTGGTGCGCCCGCTCCATCTTGTTGAGGATCCCGGGCAACAGCTGGGGCGCCGCGTGCGGCCCTCCTCCCGGGAAGAACAACCAGAGGCCGATGATCATCACGACCCCACTCAGAACCTGATTCATTCTCTCTCTACTCCCGCCTGGTCCCATTCCTCGGACAGACATCAGTCTTGGCGACTCTGCCGTTGACGATCTTCCCGCGGAACCTCGATGACGGCTCGGTAACGGCGTCGGCCATCGGCTCCGATCTCCTCAGCGTACCGCAGAACGGTAACGGGATGATTGTATTGTTCCTGCAGGTAGAAACCAAGCGCCTCGACTGGAAAATTGCGGAGGTCGGCTCGTTGCCGGCGTTGGAGAAAGTTCTGCAGGTCGGCCGGATCGACCTCGTGCTGGCGCAGCTGGGTGGGCGGAGCGAGGGAAGCCTCGGAGCGATCCCGGTCCCCAAAGTAACGGCCCGGAACCAGAAAGATGATAGCGATGATCAGCGCGCAGAGCAGGTCGTACTGCCAGGACCCGCGTGGGTACGACCAGTTGAGAGTCGATTTGATTCCCGCAAGAACCTTTTTCATGGCGGCCCTACCGGCTATCCCGGACGATCATTCCGTCGCGCATCTCGATGGTTCGACTGGCGACCGCTGCCGCTTCCGGGTTGTGGGTGATCATAACAATCGTCTGATGAAGTTCGCGATTGAGTTCCTGAAGCATGTTGAGGACGAGTTGAGAGTTCTCCGAGTCGAGATTTCCGGTCGGTTCGTCGGCCAGGATGATCGCGGGGCGGTTGATCACCGCGCGGGCGATGGCGACCCGTTGCTGCTCGCCGCCTGACATCTCAAGGGGGCGGTGGCCCATCTTGTTCTCCAGACGAAGAAGTCGCAGGACTTCGCGCCGGGTGTCGTGGTCGAGCGGGCCCTCCTGGCGGACCGTACCCGCCCCAGACCCTCGCCGCCCCCCCTGGTGAATGTGTTCGGCCAGCTTGAGGTTGCCTTCCGCCGTCAGGGTCGGGAAGAGATTGAACCGCTGAAAGACAAACCCGATCTTGCGCCGGCGCAGGTCGGTTCGGGCTCCGTCGCTCATCTGGGCCAGATCCTCTCCGTCGACCAGGACGCGCCCGCCGGTTGGCTGGAGCAACCCCCCGAGGATGTGCAGGAGGGTCGATTTGCCGCACCCGGAGGGCCCCATGATCGAGACAAACTCCCCGGGAAGAACGGAGAGGTTGACGCCCCGTAAGGCGGGCACATCGACCTTTCCGATTCGGTAGGTCATCGTCAGATTTTCTGTCAACAGAATTGGATTCATGGTCTCCGACCGACAGGGGCTGTCCCGCGGTACACGCCCGGTTGTGACGGGGAACCTCCCCGTGGGTTATTCATAGGAGAGAGCCTTCACCGCGTCTTGATTGGCCGCCCGCACTGCCGGGTAGAGTGCCCCGACCGCACCCGCCACCAGGCCAATGGCCGCGGCGACCACCATCCAACTCCAGTGAAACTCCAGCTGCAGGGACGTCTGGCGCTCGATCAGGGTCCCGATCGAGACGGCCAGCACCAGCCCGACGACGATTCCGATCAGGCTGATCGTCAGGGCCTCCTTCTCGATCACCGTCACAATATATCGGCGCGAGGCGCCGAGCGACTTGAGAATGCCAATCTCGCGCGTCCGCTCGGTAATGGTCGTGTACATCGCCAGCAGGATGACCAGCAGACTGACGATCGTCGAGAGCGTCAGGACCGCCTTGACGAAGCTGTCGATGCCCGGGATCGCCCGCCCGAAGCCGGTCGAAATATCCCGGGTCAGGAGGACGATGTTCCCCGGCAGCTCGCGGTTGATCCGTTCCTGGATCTCCACCTGCCGGTCTGGATCGTTCACCTTGACCATCATGAAGGTGCATTTGTTCTCGGCGGCAAGGTACTGCTGCAGGTGGCGGAGGTCCATCTTGATCCGGGCTCCCGACTCCGGTCCATAGATGCCGACAACGGTCAATCTCTTTCCAAAGACCTGGATGTTGCTGCCGACGCCGAGCTTGCCTTGCCGCGCCTTGTGTTCATCGATGATGACCTCCTGGTCGCGCTGAAAGGCTCGGCCTTCCAGGATGCGCAGACCGCTGATCGCCGCGTAACCATCCAGATCGATCCCGTCGACCTGCTCAAAGCCGAGGCCGGAAGGGCCACTCTGCACGTACCGCGCGACGGGACTGACCCGCGTCACCCCCTCGATCTTACTCAAGCGGTCGGCGTAGCGAACATCGAGCGAGAGGATCGACGAGGGCGAGAGTACGCTCGAGCCCTTCCGCGTAAACTGAATCTCAGCCCCCAGCCCCTTCTCGCGACGAATCCGGTCGTTGAGCATTCCGCGGACAAGCCCGGTGTTGAGGACGACCAGCAGGACACCCAGGGCGACCCCGCTGACGCTGATCAAGGTTCGCGTGGGGCGCTGTCGCAGGTTGGAGATGATTAAACTGTCCATGAAGATGATCTTGCTGGTATGGCGGTGTCTGGATGACGATCAGGCCTGCTTGCAGGCCCAGGGAGCGCCCAACCCCGGTGGGGCGTCAGCGCTGGCGCTCCCCCCGCCGGTCGGGGTGGACGTCAGGCTCGACCCGAGTCTTTTGGATGGCCGCGCGAGGCAGGGCAGGGGGTTGCTTCTCCCCTTGAGGCCCCTCCGGCCGATCGAGGTCGGTCTCGGGAAGTCCCTCGGTGTTCTCCAGCCGGAAGGCGCCCGCTGGCAGAGAGACATTCGTCTCGAACTTCCCTTCGAGGAAGAGCAGTCGCGCCTGGTAGCTGTCATATGGGCGACTGACCTGGATCGACCCGGGCCAGAGCGTCGGATCCGACTCCTTCAAGGCGCGATAATCGGAATAGGTCACGTCGGTCTGCAGCCGACCCGTGCCATCGAAGATCTGCTGGCGGGAGAAGAGGGCGTTGCGTGTCCGGTCGAACCAGAACCGACGGGTGACCCGTCCGGCCATCTCGCCCTCGTTCGCCCGCAGGATCTCCGCCAGAACATAGTAGGACCGAAGAATCCGCGCCCCTCTCTTCGCTCCTGGTGCTGGATCCGGTTCTTCCTGGAGGGTCTCCTCCAGGCTGTAGTGGTAGCGGGAGTCCACCCGCTGAAGAGGCCGGATGAGCAGGGCATCGGTGAAGTGGAACGGCCGAGCGGCGATCAGTGCGCTGCGCCCCTTTTCGCCCAGGCGTTCCCGCCACTGGCTGTAGTCCGCCGTGTTGGTCCCAAACAGGAATCGCTGGAAGTCCGTCGGATAGATGGCCACTCGAAAGTGGTTCTCCTCCGAGGCCATCTCGGCAATCCGGATCTTGACGGCCGGCACATTGATCACCAGACGAATCTTGTCAGGTCGCTGCAGGACGAGGATCGCCGCGGCGTCCCGGTAACGCTGTGCCGATTCGAGGTCATCGAAACGCAGATTGATGCTGGACGCGCGCAGGGTCTCGAGTTCGAAATACGGTCGGAGCCGCGAGGTCATCTCCTCCACCGTGGCTGTCCCGATCGGAGTCAGGAGGCGCGGGATGGTGACATCTTCCACCTTGACCAGGCCGCTACAGGCCGATCCCAGAATCACTCCCAGTAGAAGAATTGACCAGATGGCGTGTCTGCTTCTCAATCGCCTCCCCATTCACCTCATTCCTGATTCCAAGGGCCTGATTCCAAGGGCCTGATTCCAAGGGATTCTTCCCCGACACCCTGCAGGCCGGTCGCAAGGTCCTCGTTGACCGAGCCGTTGCTTCTCTTCTGAAGATGGGGCATCGGACCATCGAACGACATAAGTCGCCTCTCTCTCGGGGAGGCGCATGCCTTGCAGGGGATTCGCCGAAGAGCCGATCGAGCGGCTCTACCCAAGGTCTTCACGAGTCTTCGCGAGTCTTCACGAGTCTTCACGCTTCTTCGCGAAGAAGCGTTGTGGAAGACCATGGAGGAAGATCTCTCTTCGATTCCCAATCATAGATCACACGAATCCAAAAGTAGCGATGACGCTAGCAGATGCCCTTTCTCTTGTCAAATTTTCCCATTGGGGCGCATCGCGAACCCCGCGAAACTGGTGCTTGACGCCTCTGGTTGGCTCGCGTAGACTTTCCGCTGGACATGGTTGGTTTGCCGATTTCGTCCTCCCGCTTGACACTGCGCGGCCTGCTTGATTTTGTGCGTCGAGACCCGAATCTTTGGGTCACGACACCACAACCACTGGACAGGCATCGACCTGACTCCACCTCGCGGCGCTGTTCGGATCGGGAGGCGTGCTGACAGCACCCATCCAAGTGTTGGCCGTCCTTTCTCAGCGCGCTGAGCGGGCGCGACTGACCGGGGGGGGCGAGCGAAAGAAGGGATGGCCGGTGAAGGCCGTGTCACCCGCGGAAGGGCAGGATCGACCAATCTGAGAAACAGGGAGGGCAGTATGCAACAGACAGGAATTCGAAGACGGCCCACGATGTGGCAGCGCGGAGGTGCGCTGGCGATGGCACTGACGATGGTCTGGACGATGGTGGGGATGTTGCTCGTCGGACCCGCTTCCGCCCTGGCTCAGGACGACGACAAGAACGAGCGGAAGAAGAAGCGCCGCGGAGGTGCGGAATCGGTCAAGAGCGTCTACAAGCGCTGGGTCGATGAGGATGTCCGCTGGATCATCACCGATGAGGAGCGAAAAACGTTCAACTCGCTCAAGACCGACGACGAGCGCGAGCAGTTCATCGAGCAGTTCTGGCTCCGTCGCGATCCCGACCCGGATACCGATGTCAACGAGTATCGCGAGGAGTACTACCAGCGGATCGCCTATGCCAACGAGAAGTACACCAGCGGTATTCCTGGCTGGAAGACGGATCGGGGACGGATCTATATCATGTTCGGCAAGCCCGACCAGGTCGAATCGCACCCCTCCGGCGGCAGTTACAATCGACCGATCTGGGAAGGTGGAGGAACGACCGCGACCTATCCCTTTGAGATCTGGTGGTACCGGTATCTCGAAGGAGTCGGCTCTGACATCGAGATCGAGTTTGTCGACCCGAGCGGATCGGGAGAGTACCGCATCGCACGCAGTCCCGATGAGAAGGACGCTCTCCTCTACACCCCGAACGCGGGGTTGACCCTCGCCGAGCAGCTGGGCCTGGCCAACAAGGCCGACCGGGTCGCCTTTGGAATGTTTGGCCCGAACGGGCAGGGCAACTTCATGAACGGCGGCGGCCAGCTCTTCGGGATGCGGGCCCAGGATCAGCCGTTCGAGCGCTTGGCGCGGTTGACCGCCCTCCAGCGACCACCCAAGGTCAAGTTCAACGACCTCGCCGCCCTCGCCAACGAATCGGAGCTGCCCAAGGCCAGCTTTGACATCCTCTCGGCCGGGCTCAACATCAATCTCCTGCGCGTCACCGAGAGCGCCGTGCTCACCTCGTTCACCGTCCAGCTCGAAAATCAGGACCTGGTGTATAAGGAAGTCGGTGGACTGCCGCAGGCCGCCATCAACATCTACGCCAAGGTGACCAACGTCGCTGGCCGGCGCGCGGGTCAGTTCGAGGACGTCGTCACGTCGAGCTACACGCCCGAATCGCTCGACCAGGGCATGCAGCAACGTTCGGCCTACCAGAAGAACGTTGTTCTGGCCCCGGGCAACTACAAGGTCGACCTGGTGGTGCGCGACGTCAACAGCGGGAAGACGGGTGTCATCAAGCAGGGCTTCGTCGTTCCCCGGTACGAGGAGGGGCGGCTCTCGACCTCGACGCTGATTCTCGCCTCGAAGATCGAGCCGCTCAATGGGCGCCTCGCCACCGGGCAGTTCGTCCTCGGCGCGCTCAAGGTCATCCCCAACGCCACGGGAGAGTTCAAGGGGGATCAGTCCCTGGGGGTCTACATGCAGGTCTACAATGTCGCGATCGATCAGGCGACATTGCGGCCCAGCGTCGACATCGAGTATGTCGTCTCCCAGAAGGACAAAGAGCTGATGCGGATCAAGGAGGATGGCAACAACGGCCTCAGCTCGATCAACAGTCAGCAGATCACCCTCGCGCGACTGATTCCGCTCAAGACCTTGAAGCCTGGCTTCTATGACGTGCAGGTCTTGATTCGGGACAACGTCGCCAACCAGATGATCACGACCGACAAGGACACCTTCCAGGTCAAGTAAGGGGAGGTTCCCTCGGCCGACGAGGGCAGGAACAGGACGGGGAGGAAGCCGGAAGCGGCGGCCTCCCCGTTCGTATTTTGGCGGCTGGCGGGGAGCGTCACTCGCTACCTGGCGGTGTGGCGTTTCAGCCACTGCCGACCTTTGCTGGTCAACCGATAGCGCTGAGTCGGACTGCGCGGGGAGTCTGGTTGTGTGCGTTCGATCCACTCTCCTTCCAGCGCCGGATTGAGGTAGTTGTTCCGGAATGCAGGGCGGTGGGTCAAACCTAGCGCCTGCATTAAGTGGTGACTGCCAAGTTCAATCGTCCCGAGTGTGCGGATCAGTGCCCCTACTTGGTCACTTACTTGGTCACTTACTTGGTCGGTCGACAAAGCTTCGCCGACGGCATCGCGTAGTGCACCCAGCATGAACTCGACAAAAGGAGTGGCATCCGCCTGCCGATCAGCCACTGCGAGTACCCGGTAATAATCTTCCTGGCGAGTGTGGATCACCGTCTCCACCGGCAGGTAAGCCAGCAGAGGCTTCCATTTTCGTAGAATCAAGGTTTGCCACAATCGGCCCAGGCGACCGTTACCATCGGCAAAGGGATGGATGAATTCGAACTCAAAATGAAATATGCAACTGCTGACCAGCGGATGCTCGCAGGTGTTCCTCAGCCAATCAAGGAGGTCGGCCATCAGATGGGGGACTCGTTTAGCGGGGGGAGCCATATGAACCAGCTGTTTTCCCCGGAAGATACCGACTCCGCCGGATCGATATCGGCCCGTTTCATCGACCAACCCGTGCATTAAAAGCTTGTGTGCCGCCAACAGATCCGCCTCGACGCAGGCGACCCAATTCTCCATTGCCTCGTATGTCGCAAAGGCATTTCGCACCTCCTGAATCTCGCGTGGATGCCCCAAAACCCGTTTGCCCTCGATCACGGCGGTCACTTGTTCAAGAGTGAGCGTGTTGTTCTCGATGGCTAGCGAGGCCTGGATTGTACGAATACGGTTCTCCCGGCGCAGACGCGGAGCCAGGCTCTGTTCGGCTAGTGCCGTGTACCGACCGACGGCCTCGCCAATTTCGGCGACAAGGTTCACGATTGGTGGAGTGACAGTGTAAGGTGGCTGATATTTCACGTTGTCCTTCGCTACTCTCTACGATGCTGGATTCGCGTAGTATGTATGGGGAAGGCGCCCTTGGGTACGCCGGGAACACAATGAACAAAAATCCCCGCTGTCTTGTTATTCCGTCATTATATAGCTGCAGGCTGACAGGGCGCCAACCTGGAATGTGCCGATAAATTGCAGACACCACGGCGAAAAATTGAGACTCCAGGTGAATATTTTGTCCCCCATTCCAAGACCGGTTGCGAAGTGTTGAGCGGCGACAATTCGGGCGTTAGTGTCGGCAAGCGATGTGGGAGGCCTTACCTGGTGGAAATTTCTTGCTCTGGTTATGTTAGTTGCCAGTTCTGTTCTATCGGCCAGGTGTGGATCGAGTCCTGCTAAGCATCTGGAGAGATTCGGTCGAGCTGGCGTCGAAATTGGTTGACAAGCAGATGGGCTTGCCGAGTTGGCTCGGGCTGGCGATGGCGCAGGGAGGTCGCGAGGACGAGACGCACCGCGGTGGCGAGGTCGAGGCGATGGCCGGGAGAGACGTAGACGGGAGCGACGCGGTCCCGGGTGCGCACGACCATGCCGACCACCTCCGAGGCGACCTCCAGCGGGGAGGTTCCCCCGCGAGTCAGGGGAGGAGGAGCGGCCTGGCCGGTCAAGCGTTGCTTGGCGCACCCGATGGTCGGCAGGTCGAGCCAGAGACCGAGGTGGCAAGCGAGGCCAAAACGTCTTGGATGGGCCGTCCCGTGGCCATCCAGCATGAGAAGGTCGGGTTTGATCTGGAGTTTCTCCCAGGCTTCGAGCAGGGGAGGAGCCTCCCGGAAGCTGAGGAGCCCTGGGACATAGGGGAAGGGGGCCGTGGTCCGGACATGGACTGCCTCCAGGATCGCCAGATCCCGGAGGCGCAGTACCACGAGGCCCGCGTCGACGGTGTTCGAGAAGCGGTGGAAGGAGATGTCGGCCCCGGCGATCGTCTCCGGCTCCGCGGCGAGGGGGACGAGCCGGACCTGGCGACTCAGTTCACGCTGCAGGGCGATCGCTTCTGTCGGGGAGAGGTCCCAGCGATGGAGTGGATTCATCCCACGCCCTCTTTCTCCGGCAGGGCCGTTCCGACGGGTGGGGGCCCACTAGACCCCAATCTGGATCAGCGTCAGGGAGAAGTGGAGCGTCTCTCCCGCCAGCGGGTGATTGGCGTCCAGGGTGACGCTCGATTCCGTCAGTTCGGTGATGGTGAGGGGAATGGTCCCTTCCGGGGTTTGCATCTCGATCGCCATGCCCAATTCGGGCTCCATCTCGCCGAGGGAGAAATCGGAGCGGCTGATCGTCTGGACCAGCTCCTCGATCCGTTCGCCGTACCCTTCGGTCGGGATGATGACGACCTCTCTGGAGTCGCCGAGCTTCATTCCGAGGAGCGCCTTCTCGAAGCCCTCGATGACCATGCCCTCCCCGACCGTGAAGACCAGTGGTTCGCTCCCCTCCGAGCTGTCGAAGACCGTTCCATCACTCAATTTGCCAGTGTAGTGGACACTGACGGTGTCACCTGACCTGACCACGTCCATCTTATGTTTCCTCTCCCTGATTGGCGGCTTGATTCTTGCCTTGTTTGCCCTCCACTCCGCCGATGAGGAGTGGAACGTCGGCAGGAGGAGCATTGCATAGCTCCCGGAAAATTGCCAGACCCTTCCGAGGCATCGCTTGAAATGGAGCGGCTGGTTCCCTAACAATGGGGGCATGCAAGCGCTTCAATTTCAGAATGGACAAGTAACATTGCGGGAGGTGACGCCGCCGCGAGCGGACGGAGAGGCCCTGATTCGTGTGAGGCTGGCCGGGATCTGCAACACGGATCTCGAGATCGTCAGAGGCTACGCGGGCTTCGAGGGCACCCTGGGGCACGAATTTGTCGGAGTGGTGGAGGAGTCGCCCGATCCTGACTGGCTGGGTCAACGGGTTGTCGGGGAGATCAATGCCGGGTGCGGGAGCTGCGTGGAGTGTCGCGCGGGCGATCCCCGCCATTGTCTCGGGCGGAGCGTGCTGGGTATTGTTGGGCGGGATGGCGCCTTCGCGGATCTGCTGCGGCTCCCGGTCGTCAACCTGGTGCGGGTGCCGGACGAAGTGCCGGACGATCACGCCGTCCTGACGGAGCCGCTCGCCGCGGCTGGGGAGATTCTGGCACAGACCGAGGTGGGACCGAGACACCGGGTCGCGGTTCTGGGGGATGGCAAGCTCGGGCAGCTGATCGCGCGGGTCCTTGCGACGACGGGGTGCCGGCTGCTTCTCATCGGCAAGCATCCCGCCAAGCTGGCCTTGGCGGAGCGAGTCGGCATCGAGGTGGCACTCGGAGA
>JBEIJP010000020.1:0-13978 GCA_040380245.1 Acidobacteriota bacterium
AGAACCATCTTCGACAGAATAGAACCATCTTCGACAGAACAGAACCATCTTCGACAGAACAGACCATCTTCGACTCATCTTCGATTACGATTCCTTATAACTTGTTAAAGCGCAATTATATGCAATGAAGAGAAATTTGGAAAGGAGTCGGAGGAGGAAAAATTGGTCAGCGACAGGTTCTTCCTCGATCGGGGAGGCGGGCGGGAAGAGCCGCTGGAATTGAAGAAGCGCCGGGCATATGATGAGGGAATCAAATGAGGCGAGGGAAGGCGGGCGCCAATCAGCGAGAGGGTCGAGGTCACGCGGGTCTTCTGGCTAAGTAGAACGGTGGGCTGCGGTGGGGGAAGGGATGAAAACAGCAAAGAGTGGGGGGGAGGGAGCGAGAAGGGCGAGCGCGAGTGCTCTTCTGTTGCTGGGAGTCCTGGCAGGGGGCGCCGGAGAGGCCTGGGGGCAGAGTGGACGAGCGCGTCCCCCGGCGCCGACCGCTCCCCGGCCAAAGCCTGAACCGAGCACACCGGGTACCAGGGTACCAGGGCCAACCATCCTCGGGATTCCGGAGGGCGGCAAGTTGATGGGGCAGGAGGTGTCGAATGCCACCAGCCGCTATCGTCTGCGCAACGGTCTGGTTGTGCTCGTGCGGCAGCGCCATTCGGTTCCACTGGTCGGCATTCAGGTGGCGGTTCGTGCCGGCTGGGCGGAAGAGACGGAAGAGGAAGCAGGGGTCGCCCGGGTGGCGCAGGAAGTGATGTGGCAGGAGATGGCGCGCCGCCGAAAGGTCCCCGTCGAGCAGTCGGTCGCGCGAATGGGGGGGCGGTGGCGGGCGGAAGTGAGTGCCTTTGACGCGACGACCACGCTCGTCGTTCCCGCGGAGAGTTATGCCAGCGCGATCTCGTTTCTTGCCGACAGCCTGCAACTGGCGACGATCGAGCCCGAGGTGGTCGCGGCCGCCGTGCGGCAGGTCGGTCTCGAGGATCGAGCCACCCGGCAGCAGCCCGATCGAATCCGGATGGAGCGTTTTCTGGGGCTGGGATTGCCCGGAAGCGGCTGGGCACGGGGGGGAGACCTCCGGTCGGCTGCGCTGGAGGCGATGACCCCGGCCAGGATCGAGCGCTTCTACCGGCAGCACTACCAACCGGCACGCACCGTCATTGTGGTGACGGGGGACATCTTCTCGCTGCCGGCATTGGAGCAGATCCAGTTGCGGTTCGGCTCATTTGCCAATCGATCGGCTGCGTCGCCGTCTCCCCAGGCCGCGACCTCGGCTGTCGCGGGGGCAGGGCGGGTCGAGCCGGCGAGCGGCGGGATGGTCGAGAAAAGCGCCGAGTCGACCGTTCCCCTGCGGTACGGCAATCACCGGGCTCCGCTGCGGCAGACCCGGGTGACGATCGGCTACCGGCTGCCCCTTCCAGAACCGGCGCTCTCGGCCGAGGCGATCGAGAAGGAGGAAGCGACCCTCGAGCTGCTGGCGGCGGTTCTCGGGCGAGGGAGGTCCTCGCGGCTCTGGCAAGGATTACGGGAGGGCATGGCCTCGCGGGATCGGTTGAGTGTCGCGATGGAGAGCGGATTCGACTACCTGCCCTCTCCCGTGCTGGTCCGAGGAGGCGGCGCGAAGGAGGCCGAGACTGGATTGGGGCTCCTCGTCGCGCGGCTGACGGTCGAGCCAGACCGCGTCGACCGCGCGGAGGCGGAATACTTTCGCGAGATCGAACGGTTTCGCCGCGAACTGATCAGTCCGGCTGAGCTGCAGCGGGCACGGGCACTGCTGGAGAAGGCCGACTACGACGCCCTCGCCACCCTCGAAGCGGAAGCGGCGCAGCTGGCGCAGGGGCAGTTGCTCGACGGGGACTACCGCCGTCGCGAGCGGCGGACTACGGTTCGTCGAACGGTGACGGCGCAGGATATCCAGCAGGCGGCGGCAAAGTACCTGGTGCTCTCCCGGGCGATTGTCCACGAGTTGGAACCGGAAGGCGCCCCTCTCCGCACCTTCACCGCTGAGCGGTTTGCCGATCTGGTGGCCACCCTCGCACCGGCGGTCAACCAGCCCATTCCACCCGAAGATGTCAAGCCGGCGGTGGTGCTCAAGACCTTCGCGCCGGGCCCGGTGCGTGTGGCGGGCCCCAGTGGAGAGAATGTCCTGGTGGCGCCCATTCCGCTTCCGATTCGCGACTTCTCTGTTTTGCGAGGTCCGCGTGCCTTCGTGCGCGAGGACAAGTCACAGCCGAAGATCACCGCCGCGATTCTTTTTCAAGGCGGACGGCTGCTCGAGAAGCCGACCACGAGCGGGACGACGGAACTGATGCTCCGGACGATGCTCAAGAGCACAGTGACGCGCAAGGCCGATCTGATCGCGCACGAGTTGGAGAGCTATGGCGCGGATGTGACGATCATCAATGAGCCGGACTTCTATGGGTACGCCATCGATGTGCTCTCCCGGAACGCGGAGCCGGCGATCAAGCTGTTGATCGAGATTGTCGAGAAGCCCTTTTTCGATCGGGAGGAGTTGGCCCGGGAGCAGGGCCTGCTGTTGGGCGACCAGTTGCGTTGGCTGGAAGACGTGGAGGCCGTGGCAAGGGAGCAGCTCTGGATGTCCCTCTTCCCGGGGCATCCCTATGGATTGCCCTCGGTTGGTCTGCCGGAGGTGGTTCGCGGGTTGACCGTAGAGAAACTCGAGGAGTGGCATCAGCAGACGATCCGTCGGCAATATCCATTGGTGTTGCTGGTGGGGGACACGGATGGGTCGGCGCTGGTGTCGCGCATCTTCTCGGATGGGTTGCGGCGTGGAGACCTCGACCGCACACTGCGGGTCAACCTGCCGACGGCGTCGACCGCCTCAGAGGATCGGCTCCTGGCTCTTCCGAGTGAGTCGGTTACCCGACAGGCACTGGGATTCCGGGTCTTCAACAGCGCCACTCCTGGTCCGCAGGACCTGCAGGTCCTCGCGATGCTCGCCCGATGGGTCTCCAACGGGCCGCTGCTCAAGGCTTTTCAGGATCCTGCCGGGCCGGCGGGTCTGCTCACCGGGGTCTTTGAACAGCGCCTTGCGGCGGGTGGGTTTATCGCCGAAGTGACCAGTTTACCGGAAGGGGAGACGCGGGCGATGGACCTGCTCAACCGAGAATTTCAGCGGCTGGCCGCGACCGCTCCCACGGATGATGAGTTCGAATATGCGCGGAACAGCACGATAGGTCAGTACGCCATTACCCTCCAATCGCCCCGCGAGCGAATCCTCGAGTATGCGCGGGCCCTCTTCTTTGGCCGTCAACCCGCTGACGTCGAGCGACAGGCGGAATCGGTCGTCGCCATTCGCAAGTCGGATCTTCAGCGGGTGGCGGAGGCGATCTTCCGGACCAATCTGAGTGGGCGAGGCATCCTGCGCGGGACTACCGGCCCCCCCGGGGCTCCCTCTCAGCCGTGACCCGCCGTGGTGAAGAACGGGGAGTTGCCATTCGACGGGTGCGCGAGGAACGACTGTGAGCGGTGAGTTCGCCTTCATCGAGCAGATTCGCCGGGGGGCTCAACGGGCGGCCGCCGCGGCAGGCGTGCGACTCGGTATCGGTGACGATGCGGCGGTCCTCGATCAACGCACGGGACAGGAGACGCTGGTGACCGTCGACCTGCTGATCGAGGAGATCGATTTTCAGCTGTCGTACACGGTTCCCGCCTGGCTGGGTCACAAAGCCCTCGCCGTCAGCCTCAGCGACATTGCCGCGATGGGGGGAACGGCACAGACCTCTCTTCTGACGCTTGGCATTCCGGCGGCCTTGATCCCGCAGGGGGAGGGTGATTGCGCTGGGCAGTTCTGGGAAGGCTTCTTCGGGGGGTATTTCGCGCTGGCAGAGCAGGTGGGAGTGACCCTCGTCGGGGGAGACATCTCGGCCAGTCCCGGGCCGCTGACGCTCGATTCCATCGTCCTGGGCCAGTGTCCGGCAGGACAGGCGGTTGAGCGGAGGGGCGCGAGACCAGGGCAGGCCCTCTTTGTCACCGGAACACTTGGCGCGTCCGCCGTCGGGCTGCGATTGCTCTCGGAGGGGGCGCGACCCGATCCAGCTTCACGCGAGGAGCGGCTCAACGATCGGGCGATCGCCGCCCACCTCCGGCCGCTCCCCCGGGTCGCTTTTGGCAGTGCGCTGGGACGCCATCGACTTGCCCACGCCATGATCGATCTGAGCGATGGCCTGGTTCAGGATCTTGGCCATCTCTGTGAGCAGAGTCAGGTCGCGGCGGTACTGGATCACGCCGCCATTCCACTCTCCCCCTGTCTCTCCCTGCTGCCTCTCGCGGAGGAGGAGCTCTTCAATCTGGGGGTCTCCGGCGGAGAGGACTTTGAGCTGCTCTTCACCGCCGACGCGGATCAGAGCACCGAAGCCCGGCTCCGTGACCTCGCCGCGTCGTGCGGCCACTCCGTGACGCGCATCGGAGTGATTCTCCCGGCTGTCCCGGGAGAAGCCCCGATCCGGATTCAAAAGGACGGCTCGCTCCAGGCGCTCTCTCTCGTCGGGTTCAACCATTTTCGGGATCGCGCCGCCAGGCCTCCCCACCGCTGAAGACCCCTCCAGTTCTTGATGGGCTGCCCGTTCCCGTCAGGCGGGATCCGGCCTGGTGTACCACCACGCCCAGGCGAGGAAGACGAGCTGCAGAGGAAGACGGGCCCAGCTCAAGACCACCGGAAAGTCCGGGTAGAGGTGAGAATTGAGCGCGACGTGCAGGTTGGCCGGAAAGACCGCCAGGAGCAGCATGACCAGCCCCCAGGCCGCCAACCGGCGCCATCGCGCCACCAGGACCAGGCCGCCAAGGAGGATCTCGGCCGCTCCCGCCAGCTGGTGCAGCAGCGAAGGGTAGGGCAGGTAGGGCGGCATGATCCGCAGGTAGAATTCTGGCGTGACGAAATGGTTGATACCGGCCATGACGAAGAAGAGGGCCAGCAGATACAGGAAGACCAGCTTGATTCGGCTCATCGAAATCCTCCGGGAGAGAGTCTGGTGGCGAAAGGTGATCCCGGGAAGACCAACCGGAACCCGCAGGGAACGCCCTGAATGAGTGCGTCCGCAGTCTAGCAGTCTCTTCCGCGGGATGCCATCCGGACGCTCTCGCGTTGAGGCCGTTGACGATTGACGAAGGGAGAATGATCCCCTACTCTTCTCTCTTCGCCGCTCGGCTCCCACACAGGCACCGGCTCACCAATTCCCACACAATGTTTCGACAGAGGAGCGGCGGCAGGACAAGAAGGTGGAGAGGAACCCGATGGATCGCGCTGAACAATTGGAGAAGATTCTGCTGCGCCGCATGGGCGAGGCGATCAAAGACTACCAGATGATCGAAGAGGGGGACCGGATCATGGTCTGCCTCAGCGGGGGGAAGGACAGCCACGCGCTGCTCCATCTCTTGTTGAATCTCCAGCGCCGGGCTCCGGTCCGCTTCGAGCTGCTGGCGGTCAATCTCGACCAGAAGCAGCCGGGATTCCCGGATCACATCCTTCCAGCCTATTTTCAGTCCCGCGGAGTGCCCTACCGGATCGTCGAGCGGGATACCTACTCTGTCGTCAAGCGTCTGGTCCCGGAGGGAAAGACCTACTGCTCGGTCTGTTCCCGGTTGCGACGCGGGATTCTCTACAACATCGCGGTCGAGGAGGGCTGCACCAAGATCGCCCTGGGCCATCACGCCGACGACATTCTTCAGACATTTCTGCTCAATCTCTTCTACATTGGGACGCTCAAGGCGATGCCGCCGGTCCTGCGCTCGGACGATGGGCGCAACACGGTGATTCGGCCAATGGCCTACATCTGGGAGCGCGATGTCAGTGAATTTGCCGCGCTGCAGTCGTTTCCGATCATTCCGTGCGATCTGTGCGGGTCACAGGAGAACCTCAAGCGAAAGCAGGTCAAGCGCTTGATCGATACGTTGCAGGAGGGGATTCCCAACGTCCGCAAATCGATGTTGACCGCGCTTGGCAATGTCATCGACTCCCACCTGCTCGATCGAGACCTCTTCGATTTCCGCGCGTTGCGAGCGGGAGAGGGCAACATCGCCAACGAACTGGACGCGGCGGTCGGCGTGCACGATCTGGACGGGGCGCCGCTGGCGGAGCCAGCCCTCGTCTCGCTCTCCCTGGAAGGCCGATGATTAACGGAGATTTGAATCGTCTGGTCTGCTCGACCCTGTTAAGATAGGCCCCAGACGGGATCTGGCCGGGATCTGGCCGGGATCTGTCTCCCCCGTCGACTCGATTTCACAGTGCGGTCTCCTTTGCCGAGACGGTCATCTCTTCTTCCCCCTCTGGAGGTTTGTCATGGTGGTGCGTATTCTCAAGCGTCTCGTCCCGAGCGTGATCCTGGGGCTTCTCGTCTCCCTGCCTTTCTGGTCGACGGGCGCCCAATCTCCCGCGACGCGGCGCCTACCCGGAAAGCGGGCATTGGGCACGCTCCTTCCCAACGGTTGGACGTTGACTCCGGAAGGGAGTCAGATTCCGATCAACGATCTGCCACTCAATATGATCCTCAGCCCGGATGGACGGTATGTTCTGGTGACGACCAATGGCAATGGCGATCAGAGCGTCGAGATCATCGACCGGCAGACAGGGCAGATCACACAATCGATTCCAGTGAGCAAGTCCTGGCTCGGCCTTGCCTTCGCGGTCGATGGACGTCGCTTCTTCGTCTCGGGAGGGGATGACAACGAACTGCTCCTCTTCGATTTTGCGGGCGGCAAGGCCACGGCGGCGGGCAAGATCATCCTCGGCAGCGAAGCCTACCACGCGCTCAACGAACGGGCGCGGGAGGAGGCCCGCCGGACGGGACGGGGCGAGTTTGGCTTTCCCGCCGGGATCGGGGTCGCCCCCGACGGCAAGCGGCTCTATGTGGCGGAGAATCTGACCCGGCAGGTGGCGGTGGTCGATCTCGAAACGAAGAAGGTTCTGCGGAAGATCGAGGTGGGGGACTACCCCTACGACTGCCTCGTTGCCCCGACCGGGAAGCTGGCCTACGTCAGCAACTGGGGGGCGCGCAGCGTCTCGATCATCGACACGGAGATTCTGGAGGTGGTCGGGACGATCCAGGTCGGGGATCACCCCAACGATCTGGAGCTGACACGGGATGGTCGGATCCTCTATGTGGCCAATGGCAACAGCAATACCGTCTCGGTGGTCGAGACCCGGCTGGGCCGGGCGGTGTCGGCGATCTCCACCGCGCTCCACCCGAAATCTCCGATTGGCAGCACCCCGAACGCCCTCGCCCTCTCGCCTGACGAAAAGACGCTCTACATCGCCAACGCCGACAACAACAACATTGCGCTCGCCGATGTGACGGTTCCAGACGAGGGGAAGGTGACCGGCTTCATCCCCACCGGCTGGTATCCGACCGCGGTCCGCGTCAGCCCGGACAATCGGCAGTTGATCGTCGCCAATGGCAAAGGGGTCGCCTCCGCGGCCAATCCGCAAGGGCCTGTCCCCGGCCGGGTTCGCGACCGGAACACCGAGTACATCGGCAGCTTGCTCAAGGGGACGGTCTCGCTGATCGCCATGCCGACCCGCGCCAGGCTGGCCCAGCTGACCCGTCGGGTCTATGCCAACTCGCCCTACACCGATGACCTCCTCCAGGCCGCCCGCGCTCCCAAAGAGAAGACGCCGATTCCGGTCCGGGTTGGCGATCCCTCTCCGATCAAGCACGTCATCTACATCATCAAGGAGAATCGCACCTACGATCAGGTGCTGGGGGATCTCAAGGAGGGCAATGGCGATCCGAGCCTCTGCCTCTTCGGAGAGGATGTGACGCCCAATCAGCACGCCCTCGCCCGGGAATTTGTCCTCCTCGACAACTTCTATGTCGACGCCGAGGTCTCCGCCGATGGTCACAACTGGTCGATGGGCGCTTACGCGACCGACTATGTCGAGAAGACCTGGCCCACCAACTACTCGCGTCGCGGTCGGACCTACGACTATGAGGGCAGCAAGAAGGTCGCACGGCCGACGGGCGGCTACATCTGGGACTACTGCGCGCGCGCCGGGATCACCTACCGGAGCTACGGCGAATTTGTCGGAATTCGGGATGTCAAGGCCGGCGGTGGCGGCGAGGCGGATCAGGCCCGGGACCGTGCGCCAGGCTCCGAGACCTACACTTCGGAGGACGCCCTCAAGGGTCACTTCAGCCCGAACTTCCCGCCGTACAACCTGGCGATCCAGGATGTGACCCGCTTCGAGCGCTGGCTGGAGGAGTTCCGCGCCTACGAGTCGAACGGAAATCTGCCGCAATTCCAGATCGTGCGCTTTGGGAACGACCATACGCAGGGGACACGGGTTGGGTCTCCGACGCCGCGGGCCTATGTCGCCGACAACGACCTCGCGGTTGGACGGCTCGTCGAGGCGGTCAGCAACAGCCGCTACTGGGCGTCGACGGCCATCTTCATTCTCGAAGATGACGCGCAGAACGGGTCCGATCACGTCGATGCGCACCGTTCGATCGCCTTTGTCGTCAGTCCATACACCAAGCGGCGCTTCGTCGATTCGACGATGTACACGACGTCGAGCATGCTGCGGACGATGGAGCTGATCCTCGGGCTGCCGCCGATGAGCCAGTACGACGCGGCCGCGACCCCGATGTTCCACTCCTTTACCGAGAAGGCGGACTTGACGCCGTTCCGCCATCGCCCGATCCGTTATCCGTGGACAGAGGTCAACGGGCCGAGTGCCCCGGCCGCCGAGCGATCCGCGCAGTTTGACTTCTCGCGGGAGGATACCCTGCCCGACATCGAGTTCAATGAGATCATCTGGAAGTCGGTCAGGGGCGCCGATTCCGTCATGCCGGCGCCCGTCCGCAGCGCTTTCGTGCGCGTTATCGAGGACGATGACGACGACGAAGACGAGGATGACGAGAAGCCGCGCGCTCGCCCCGAGCGGTCAAAAGGGCCAAAAGCCAAAGAACCGCGCCCGGCCGCGCGCTCGCGTGGGCGCTCCTAGCCTTATCAGGTTCCCCGCGGGAGGGCGCGAGTGCCCACCTCCCGCGGGGAACGATCACCGACCGGGAAGGGGGAAGAAGATGATCGAGATCAGGATCGGCGCGGGGCTTGTCAGCCAGGGACAGGAAGTGGGTCGGATCGAGCGGGTGATCTTGGACCGGGAGACGGAGGAGGTGACGCACCTCGTGGTTCGCCACGGGGGACCTCTTCAATCTCGTTCGGTGCTGCTTCCGCTGGCCTGGGTCAGGCGGGCGACGCACGAGCAGGTCGAGACCGATCGGACAGAGGCGGAGATCGAGGGGCTTCCCAACTTCGAGACCCGGCACTTTGTCACCCTCGACCATCTCGCGGAGGAGCAGGGAGCACACCCTGGCTCCAAGATCCGACCAGCGGACTGGATCCATTACCTGGTTCCGCTGGTGGCCAACGCCTTTGGCGACCCCTATCACACGCCGGGGGTGATCGTGACCGACCCACTGCTCTCCGCGTCGGAGAGCGCCATTCGGCGCGGCATGCCGATCGAGGCGAGCGACGGGCACCGCACTGGAGAACTGCTCGAAGTGCTCCTCAGTGAGCCGGACCGGCGACTCTCCGGGCTGATGGTCGGTCGGGGACCTCTCCTCTCCCACTCCTTACGAATTCCTGCCGATTGGATCGATCGCTTCGAGTCCGATCGGATCGTCCTGCGTCGAACGCGAGCGCAAATCGACGACTGGGAGAAAGAGCCGCGTCAGGGCGAGGAAGCTTCATGAGACGACGCACCTTTCTTGGGTATGCCGCCGGGGCAGGGCTGGCGGGGAGTTGGACAGGCGCGCTCCTGACCTAACTTGGGCAGCGTCCAGGCATCACCCACGGGGTGCAGGCGGGGGATCTGATGGAGGGGCGTGCCGTCCTCTGGAGTCGGGTCGACCGGCCCGCCCGGATGCGCGTCGAGGTCTCGACCCGCGAGTCGATGGCTGATGCCCGCTTGATCCAGGGCCCTGTCGCCCTCGAACCGACGGACTTCACCGCGCGGATCGATTTGACGGGTCTTCCAGCCGATCAACGGATCTTCTATCGGGTCACGTTCGAGGATCTCGACAACCCGCGCAAGATCAGCGAGCCCGTCACGGGAAGCCTGCGCACGCCCCCTCGGCAGCGACGAGATGTCTCCCTCGTCTGGGGAGGGGATGTCTGCGGTCAGGGCTGGGGGATCGACCCGGCGTTTGGGGGATTGGCCATCTACGACTCGATGCGCCGAGTCGAGCCAGACCTCTTCATCCATTCCGGCGATACCATCTACGCTGACAACCCGATCGCCGCCGCCGTTCCCCTGGAAGACGGTCACGTCTGGCGGAATCTGACCAGTCCCGAGAAGGCGAAGGTTGCCGAGACACTCGACGAATTTCGCGGAAACTATCGCTACAACCTGCAGGATGAGGCCTTGCGTCGCTTCAACGCGGCCGTGCCAATCCTCACGCAGTGGGACGATCACGAGGTTCGCAACAACTGGTATCCCGGCCAGCGCCTCGATGAGGATGGCCGCTACACGGTCAAGAGCGTTGATCTGCTGGCGGCACGGGCGCGGCGCGCCTTTCTCGATTATCATCCGCTTCGCTTCGATCCGCTCGACCCGGAGCGGATCTACCGCGCCTTCTCGTACGGTCCCAGCCTCGACATCTTCATGCTCGACGAGCGGAGCTATCGGGGCCCTAATACCCGGAACCGTCAACCCGTCAGCAGCGCGGAGACCGCGTTTCTTGGCTCGACCCAGGTCCGCTGGTTGAAGGAGCGGCTGCGGCAGTCCCGTGCGACCTGGAAGGTGATCGCCAGCGATATGCCAATCGGCTTGATGGTGGGAGATAGCGGGAGCCGCTTTGAAGCCGTCGCCAATGGCGATGGGCCCGCGCTCGGTCGGGAGTTGGAGATTGCCGAGCTGCTTGGCGATCTCCACAGGAATCGAATTCGCAATGTCGTCTGGCTCACCGCGGATGTCCATTACGCCGCCGCGCACCATTACGACCCCAGTCGGGCCCAGGTGGCGGACTTCCACCCTTTTTGGGAGTTTGTCGCGGGTCCGTTGCACTCGGGAACCTTCGGACCGGGAAAGCTGGACAACACCTTCGGACCGGAAGCCAGGTTCATTTCGATTCCGGAGGGGATGAAGCCCAACCGTCCTCCCAGCGAGGGGCATCAGTTCTTTGGTCGGGTCCGGATCGATGGTCGTAGCGAGGTGATGTCGGTCAGTCTTCACAATCGGGAGGGAACCTCCCTCTATCAGATCGATCTGCCGCCGCACCGACAAGGGTAGGTTGGCAGCACACGGAGAACCACTGCCCCCATGCGCACTCAACCTTTCGTTTACCGTCGTCGATTTCACCGCTCCCTGGGGCTGCTCGGGGGGACGGTTCTTCTCCTTGGTCTGATCTTCTGGGGGACTTCGCCCCGCAAGGTCTTGGGCTGGGGAGCCCATGGTCACGAGATCTCCGGGCGCGCTGCCGCCCGCACGCTCCCGGCCAGTATGCCGAGCTTCTTCCGGCGTGCCAGCGACCAGCTCGCCTACCTCAATCCCGAGCCCGATCGTTGGCGCGATCGCGCGGAATCGTCGATCGATCGTGCGATGGACGCCGCGGCGGGTCCAGACCATTTCATCGACCTCGAACTGGTCCCGGCTGCCGCGCGGGGCGCCGTCCATCGCTATGATTTCGCGACGGAGCTGATCAAGGCGGGGCAGAAGCCGACGACCACCGGGCTGAGCCCCTACCGGATGCTCGAACTCTTCCAGCGATTGCGCATTCAGTTCCGCCTCTGGCGTCAGGAGAAAGACTCCCGGAAACGGGGCTGGATCGAGGATCGCATCCTCAACGAGGCCGGTATTCTGGGGCACTACGTCACCGACGCCGCCAATCCGCACCACACGACGATTCATTACAACGGGTGGAGCGGCCCTAACCCACAGGGCTATACGACCTATACGCGGGAGCGTGGATTCCATTTCCGGTTTGAGGAGGAGTTTGTCGGAGCCCAGGTGCGGATGGAGGATCTGCTTCCGCGGATCTCCTCCACGCCACGGATCATCACGCAACCGCGGGAGGCGATCTGGAGCTTCGTCGAGGCCTCGAACACCCTGGTCGAGCCGCTCTACAAACTGGATAAGCAAGAGCCCTTCAGTGCCACGACCAAGTCCCGGGAGCACAAGGAGTTTGCGGTCGACCGTCTCGCGGCCGGCGCCACCTTCCTGCGAGACCTCTGGTGGACTGCCTGGACGACGAGCGAAACGCCGCCGCCCGCGCCCAGGGCGACGCGCTGATTCAAACCGCATGGGTTGATTGGATTGGCGAAGTGAGAGAGTCTGAATATCGCCTGAATGAGGCAAAGAGAAAGGCCGCCTGAACGGCGAGAGGTGAAAGCCCCAACTGCATTCACTTCCCGCGTCTTGTTCAGACGGCCTACCCAGACAGAGTCAGTGAAACTGGATTTCGCGCTTATCCCGAACCCGTCATCCAGTCCGTCAAACTCTGTTGTACTGACGGGGCGGATCTTCGCAGTCAGATATCTTGCGAATGTCACGAAGCCCTTGCAATGCTATAGCCGATCAGCCGTCCCAGTCCGGGAGTGTCGCCATTTGTCTCAACTGGTGGTCGAGAGGAGAAAGAGGAGGAGAGGGTGAGACATCCAAGTCTGTTGAAGCGGTCCGCAACGGTGCTGGCATTGATCGACATGCAGGAGGGGTTTCGCCCGCTGATGGCGGACTTCGACGAGTTGAGCGAGCGACTGGCACTCCTGGTCGAAGCGTGTCGGCTGCTTGGCGTGCCGATCGTCGTCACGGAGCAATATCCCAAGGGGTTGGGGCCGACGGTGGAGGCGATTGCGCGCCACTTTCCAGCGGGGGAGCGACCGATCGAGAAGCTCAGCTTTTCGGCCTGTGGGGTGGGGGAGTTCGACCTGCGGCTCCGCGAGGCCCACGCCGAACAGATCCTGCTCTGTGGGATCGAGGCGCACATCTGTGTCGCCCAGACGGGCCTGCAACTCCTGCACGAGGGGTACCAGGTCCACCTTCTGCGCGATGGCGTCGGGAGCCGACTGCCGCGCAACCAGGAGGTGGCTGCCCGCCGATTGGAGAGCGCTGGCGCCATCGTCTCCTCGATCGAGATGGCCCTCTTCGAGTTGTGCCCGGCGGGAACAGCGGAGTTCAAGCAGATGCAGCAGATCGTCAAGCGGTTGCGCTAGATTGCACTCCACCCCGTGCGACCGTCGCTCAGAGGGTGAGGATCGCCTTGCCTGTCACCTCTCGCGAGGCGAGCTGACGCAGCGCCTGTGGGGCCTCGGCCAGGCTCCCGGCAGCGAAGATTCTCGGGCGGAGATGGCCTGCCTGGTAGAGGCGGAAGATCTCGGCTTGCGCCTGCGCCGGATAGTCTGGATGGCGTTCGACGTGTCCCCCCCAGTAGGCACCGACGACGGAGGTGTTGCGCAGCAGGAGCCGGTTGGTCGCGATCGTGGGAATGCGGCCGGCGGCGAAACCGACGACGAGGAGACGTCCCCCGGGAGCGAGACAGCGGGTCGCCTGATCGAAGAAGTCACCGCCGACGGGATCGTAGACGACATCGACGCCTTGTCCACGTGTCAGGCCCCGAATCTGCTCGATCCAGTTGGGATCTCCATAGTTGACCGCCTGATCGGCGCCCAGGTCCAGGGCGATCCCGCGCTTCTCTTCGCTTCCGACCGCGGCCAGCACCGTCGCTCCCATCGCCTTGCCAAGCTGAATCGCGGCGCTCCCGACTCCACCCGTGCCAGCAAGAACGAGCAACGTCTCGCCGGCCCGGAGCTGGGCGCGCTCCTGCAGCGCGAAGAGGGAGGTTTGGTAGACGACCGGCAGTGCCGCCGCGACGTCGAATGGCATCCCTTCCGGCAGGGCGAACGTCATCCGGGCGGGAGCAATACTCGATTCGGCATAGCCACCCCGGTTGGGCATCGCCAGGACGGCCATCCCCGGGACGAGCCCGCGCGTCTCTTCCGGCCCGCCTGGCCCGACCGCTTCGACGATGCCGGCCAC
>JBEIJP010000021.1:0-13942 GCA_040380245.1 Acidobacteriota bacterium
GGAGTCCGCCGTCTTCGACAGCGGCTTTGCCGGCGGGAACCGCGTCGCCTCGCAGCGACGATCGACTGGCCTCTACGTCCAGGATCAGTTTGCCTACCGGGCCCGCCTCTACTTCACGACCGGACTCCGTCTGGAGGAGAATCGCGCCTCGCTGCCCGAATCGTTCCCACGGATTCTGGCTGGCCTCGGATCTGCGCCCTATCAAGGTACGATTGGATTCGGCACGCAGCTCGTTCCCAGAGCCTCCCTCGCCTGGGTGGTGCGACAGAGCGGCCTGCCGGGTCGCTTCGGGTCGACGCGACTGCGCCTCCATTACGGGGAAGGCATCAAAGCGCCCACCCTCGTCGAAGCCTTCAGCCCCAATGGCTTTTTTCTGGGAAACCCGGGACTCCGCCCGGAACGGGCGCGGAGCTTCGATGTCGGGCTGGAACAACTGCTCTGGAAGGACCGCTATCGGATTGAAGTCAACTACTTCGACAACCGCTTCCGCGACCAGATCGCGTTCATCGCCAATCCCGCGACGTTCGGCGGCCCGGTAGCCTTGCCGGACGGGCGCCTGACCCACTACCTCAACAACGACCGTGCCCGGGCGCACGGCTATGAGCTGCTGGTCTCGGCCCGCCCCTTCAGCCGATTGCGCATCAGCAGTCAATACACCCACCTGCGAACAAGGCTGGTCACGGGAGCCGAGATCATCGACTACACGACCTTCCGACTCGCCCCGAACCCGGAGGTCGGGCTGCCGCTTCTGCGACGCCCCCGCCACTCGGGCGCGATCCAGGCGACGTGGCTTGGCAATCGCTTCGACCTCCACCTCGACGGCTTCCTCGTCGGGGACCGTCGGGACCTCGACCCCGTCACGTTTGCCCGCTTCACCGCGCCCGGTCGCCCGCTCATCAATCCTGGCTTCAGCCGTTTCGACCTCTCCGGCAGCGTTCGGCTCAACCGACAAGTGACCTTCTTCAGTCGCGTCGAGAACCTGCTCAACCGCTCGTACCAGGAGGTCTATGGCTTCCCTGCCTACCGGATGACCTTCTCGACCGGCCTGCGCATCCGATTCGGACGGGAGTAGCTCCCCGCCAGCCGAGCGGCGAACCTCAATGGGAGGATGCGCCCCTGGGGCTCGCCTCTTCGACCTGGCGGATCAGGACCGTCGGCTCGTCGAGTCCGGAGGAGTCTTGAAAACCGGGCCCGCAGACGCCCTCGAAGACGCTTTCGCCGCCCTTCTCCCCTGATCCCTCAGGGCGCACGACGATCGTCTGGCAGCGGCGCGCTCCCGTGGGTAACTGGTACTCGACCGTCTTCTTCGCCCCCGGCTTGATCTCGACCCGACTCGTGACCTGCTGCCGGGTGACCAGTTTGCCCCCCACATAGCGCGGAAAAGCGAAGTCCCAGACGAAGGAGCGAATCGTCGACGTCCCCCGGTTCCGAACCGTCAGGGTGATCGTCTCGGCCTCCCCGACGACCCGTACCCTGGTTTGCCACCGCCCTCGTGCTCGCGCCTCCTCCTGACGAACCGAGCGCCGCCGCGGATTGGAATACTGCAGCGTATCGGAGATCGTCGTCGGCACGTCCGGATTGTCCGCAGTGAAGGGGCTCGGCTTTCGATCGAGCAGACGCGACAGGTCGGCCTCGATGCGAAACTTGACCACCTCCAGGGAGGAGGTGACGGAGCCTGGCGACTGCCCCTCCTGTCCGGAAAAAGGGCCCGCCACCCACCTCAGCTCCCCGGCGAGCAGGACCAACCCCATCACGCCGATCACTCGCCAACCGGTCACGGGAAGAACGATCTTCTCTTCTCTGTTCATCTCTCCCCTCCTCTACCAATAAAAAATTGCCCGCCCGGCTTCTCCCAAAGGAGGGCCGGACGGGCATGACGAACCTCAAAGAGGCAATGAGCTAGAACTGGTAGCGGATCGAGAACTGAAGCTCGCGCTCCGATCCCTTTCCAGTAATCTTACCGAAGGCACTCCGCACCGGATCGACCTTGCCGTTGGCGTCGAGGACGACGTTGTTCGGGTTGGTGTCCGGGCCACCCCAGTTCGGGTGGTTCGGGAAGTTGAACGCCTCGGCACGGAAGACCACCCGGTGGCTCTCCTTGATGGTGAACTCCTTGAAGATGCCGATGTTGTGGTTCTGGAAGCCAGGACCATAGAGGATCGAGCGAACCTTGTCGTTGACAATCGTCCCGTTGGCGGGGCGATTGAAGATCCGGTTGCCGCTCGCGTCCGCGATCCGGAACCAGAAGTTCGGGTCGGACCGGTTGGTGGCGAAGGCCTGGTTGCTCCGCGAAAGGCTCGGATCGCCATCAACTCGCCAGAACTGGGATCCGCTGCCGGTTCCCACGCCCGCGAAGTCATCGCCGGTGCCGATGCTGAAGGGAGTCCCCGTCTGCATCTGCGAGACCGCGCTGAGCGTCCAGCCGCCGAGGATCTTCCCGGTCAGCTTGTTCCGATCACGGAAGATCGGCAGCTCATAGATCGCGTTGATCACCATGACGTGGCGACGATCATAGCCCGCCGGCGCCCAGAGGTTCCGGGTGTCGTAGGCGTTCGGGACGACATCGCGCTGCCCTGAGCCGTCGTCGTAGACCTTCGAGAGGGTGTAGGCCATCCCGAAGCTCAGCCCCTGCGCGAAGCGGCGATTGACGCTCGCCTGGAAGCTGTTGTACATCGAGTTGGCTTCGTTGCCGGTCGACCGGATCACCGCGAAGCCCCGATACGGACGGAGGGCGTCGACGTTGATCCCGGCGTTCTGCGTCCGGAAGCGCTCCCCGACCTGCAGCTGGTTGATGTTGGCCTCGCGCTGACCGAAGAGGCCGCGGCGACCGACATACGAGAGCTCGACCGTGGTGTTAAATCCGAGCTCACGCTCGAAGGTGAGGTTCCAGGTCCAGGCTTCCGGCGCGCGGAAGTTGCGGTCCTGGGTGGTGATCGTCAGCGGGAAGTTGACTCCCGTGGCGCCGCCCGGGTTGTCGACGTTGCCGAAGCTCACCGAAACCGAGGGCTGGAGCGGCGGATTTCCACCGAGGAAGACCGAGTCGCTCACTCCAAGGCGGGTCAGGAAGCGGCCCGCGCCGCCACGGATGACCGTCTTGTCGTTGATGCCGTAGGCGAATCCGAAGCGGGGCTGGAAGGTCTTCCCGACGTGGATCGTCGAGTACTCCTTCGGCTCCCCTCGGAACATGAAGTTATATTCGCCGCTGGAGGCGATCGGAATGCGCCCCCCCGCCGATGACGGCCAACCATCTCCCGGGATGACCAGCCCGTTGAAGCGCGCCGCGAGGCTGCCGCCAGTGATGTTCCCCGTCCGCGGATCCTGCTGCAACGTCAGGTTCCGATCGTAGTACTTCGGATCGAAGACCACCATGTTGCGCCAGAGACTGTAGTAGGGCTGGATGACGCTGTGGCGGACGCCCGCCTCGAGGCGCAGCTTGCGCGTCGCCTTCCAGGAATCCTGCACAAACCACTCGATCATGTGGCCACGATAGGGGGTGAAGGAGCGGCTGCCCAGCTCCGCATAGGTGTCGAAGAGGCCGATCGCGGCGTTGCCGATCGCGAAGCCCGTTCCATTCGGCGTCGAATTCGCGAAGACGAATCGACCATTCTGGTTGTTGGTTCCGCCGGGGACGCCCGCAACGTTGATCTGGTCGAAGTCGTTCTGTCCCGAGCGCTCGAAGTACCCGCCGAACTTGATCGTGTGGGCGCCGCGAATGTTGGTCCAGTTCTGGTTGATCTGGTAGATCGGACCCGTCGATTGGGCCGGGTAGGGACCACCGTCCAGGCCATTGAACGCGTCCCACTGGACGGTCGGGATCTTGTCGAAGATCTCCTTCTCCTGGAAGATGTAGGGGTAGTTGATGCCGTAGTTGCTCCGGCGATAGCGATCGCCTTCCGTCTGGACGACGATGAAGACCTGATCACGGCTGCCGGCGATGAGCGTCTCCGCCACCCAGGTCGGCGAAAGGGTCCAGACCCAGTTGATGCTCGCCGTCTGGTTTGGACGATCGAGCGTCGCGGGGGCACGGTCCGTGCCGCCACGGAACGCGTCCGCAAACGTCCCCTCATAGAGGTTGACGCGGAAGCGGAACTGGTGGTTCTCCTTCGGATAGAAGTCGACCGAGATGGTGCTCTTCAACTGATCCTGTGGCGCAGCGCGCGACTGAAAGAAGTTCTGCCCACCAGGGCCGAAGAAGCCGGGAATCGGCTCGGGCAGAGCGCGCATGAGGGCCAGCCCGTTGCGGCTCAAGCGGTTGGTCGGAATCTTGTTGACGACGCCGCCGTCGTTGAAACACGCCGACTGATCCGAAGCGCTGCACGCACCGGTCTTGAGCGGATCGCGCATGAACATCGGGACCTGAAGCTGCGCAAGATAGTTCGGCCCGCCCGGGAAGAGCTCGCTGAAGTCGCCCTGGCGCATCCGCTGGGTGGGAACGCGAATGATCGTCGTCTGCTCCCGACGGAACTTGACCCACTCCTGACCGAACAACCAGAAGAGCTTGTTGCGGTCCTTGTTGAAGTTGGTGCCGGGGATGATCACCGGACCGCTCAGGTTGTACCCGAACTGATTGTACCGGAAGGGCTCCGGACGGCAGTGGTTGGCCGCCTTGAACCGGGCATCGGTACAGGGCTGATTGGCTGGTGTCGCCGCGTTGCGTCCCCAGCTGTTGGCGTTGAGCGCCGAGTTGCGCAGGTACTCGTAGAAGGTCCCGTGGAACTGCTGGCCTCCGCTGCGGGTGACGATGCGGATCTGTCCACCCGACGAGCGGCCGTACTCGGCGTTGTAGTTGGCTGTCAGGACCTGGATCTCCTGGGTCGAATCGAGGTCGGCGACGCCGATGCTCGTTCCGTTTGAGCGGGTCCGGATTCCAACCGCGCCGTCGAAGGTGATCAGGTTGTCCTGCGAACGGGATCCGTTGATGTTGAAGCCGCCCGAGGAGAGACCGAAGCTGAAGCCGCCGAGCGCGCCGCCGCTGACCCCGGGCTTGAGCAGCGCGAGGAAGAGCGGGTTGCGACCGTTGAGCTGAAGCGCCTCGATCTGCTTGCCTTCGATCAGGCGACCGACCGTCGAAGACTCGCTCTGCACCGCGCTCGCCGAGGCGACCACCGAGACGGTCTCGGAGATCTCACCGGTCTGCAGGGCCACGTCGAGGCTCGCCGGAATGTTCGGATCGAGCTTGCGCCCGGTCTCCTTGAACTGACGGAAGCCCGTCTGCTCCACCGTCACCGAATAGACGTCGGGGGGAAGATTGGCGACAATGAAGTAGCCGTCAGCGTTGGTGACCGCTGTCCGCTCCGTCACCTTGGTTTCACTGCGAACCGTCACCTTGGCGCCTGCCACGACGGCTCCGGCCTGATCCCGGACGAATCCGGAGATCTGCGAATTGTCCGATTGCGCCAGCGCGGGCACGGAGAACGCCAGCATCATCAATGCCAGCATACCCCGGGTCGCCCGGTGGGCAAGCAGAAACATCTGCTTTCTAATCATAGATTTTGACCTTCCTCAACGGCATCCGATTTTGAATGCCTGGTAGATGTGAAGTTTGGCGATAGGCTAAATGATCGAGAAGGGGCCCGTCGCATACCGCATCAACCCTGGGAGATACCGGAACACCCCTCCGGTATCCCCCTTAGAACAGACGAGCGACGAGCCCGCCATCATAAGAGCTCGGCAGGTGACCTGGTACCCTGTATTATTTCTTCCCAGCTAGATGCCAACTATACGACTATCTTCGCGCGAGGAGCTGCGATCCAATGGGGTTGGATCTGCGCTTTTTTGGGACTCTCTGTTCCTGCCTGGTTGCGACTCGCCTTGAAGGGAGAAAGAACCGATGTCCCTTCTCCGGGCGAGCCATAGCCCCGACACTCCCCTTCACAGTCAACCTCTCCCGTGAGGGATCAAAAAAACAGAACAGATCGGACCTTTTCAATGTTGGCTTTGTGGATTATGGGAATCGACCGCTGATCTGTCAAGGGGAGACGGGAGAGGAGCGGCTGAGTTGACGAAAGAAGCTGGGGAGTGTACTCCTCTAGCTGCTGTGGCGAGCGAGGTCTCGAGCGTTGGCTGGGGCAACATCAAGCTGTGAGGAGGAGGGACGAGGGTGAGTGGATTGCAAGGGGAGCGAACGGGAGCGCGAGTCTCCGAGTTGAGTCTTCAGATCGAAGCGGTCTGGACGAAGTTGATGGAGGGAGAGGCGCTATCGGAATCGGATCGGCGACAGGCTCGCGAGCTCTTCTCGACCTTCAAAGCCGAGCTCAACACGGGCCGGATCCGGGCAGCGACACGGGGGGAGAATGGCGATTGGGAAGTGCACCCCTGGGTCAAGCGGGGTATCCTCCTCGGATTCCGCCTGGGCGAGGTCGTCGACTGTTCGCTGAGCGGGCAGTTCCGCTACTTCGACAAAGAGACCTACCCGACACGTTCCCTGACGCTGGCCGATGGGGTGCGGGTCGTCCCTGGAGGGACGTCGATCCGGGATGGCGCCTGCGTGGAGCGGGGTGTGACCATCATGCCCCCTGCCTTTGTGAATACGGGCAGCTTTGTCGGAGAAGGAACGATGATCGATTCGCACGCCCTGATCGGATCATGTGCCCAGATTGGAAGGCGCTGCCACATCAGCGCGGCGGCCCAGATCGGCGGAGTCCTGGAGCCGGTGGGAGCGCTGCCGGTGATCATCGAAGACGACGTGCTGATCGGGGGCAATTGCGGGGTCTATGAGGGAACGATCGTCCGCGAGCGGGCCGTCATCGGCGCTGGAGTGACCCTCACCGGGGCGACGCCGATCTACGACGCGGTCCGCGGGGCCATCTATCGTCGCGAGGAGGGGCGCCCGCTGGAGGTCCCGTGCGGCGCCGTCGTGGTCCCAGGAAGCCGGCAGATCACCTCCGGCCCCGCCCGCGAGATGGGCCTCTCGATCTATGCGCCAATCATCGTCAAATACCGCGATGAGAAGACCGACGCGTCGGTCCAACTGGAAGAGTTCCTGCGCTGAGAACGTGACCGCACGCGTCTGGGATTTGCCGGGCCTTCGGTCGCGACGTATAATCGCGTTCTGTTTTATTCACCTCGCACGAGAGCGATTGACGGGAGAGACGCGGACCGAGCCGATGGAGATCTTCGACTTCACGCGCCAATTGATGGAGATCGATTCGACGACCTGGCAGGAAGGGGCGGCGGGTCGCTGGCTGCGTGACTATCTCTCGGAAGCCGGCTTTGCGGTGGAGACCCAGCCGGTCACGGAAGACCGAATCAACATCTTCGCCCGTTTGGGAGACCCGCTCGTCACCTTCTCTTCTCACTACGACACGGTGCCGCCCTACCTCCCCTTTCGGGAGGACGAGGAGAAGATCTACGGCCGGGGAGCGTGTGATGCCAAGGGGATCATCGCCGCCCAGGTCTTCGCCGCGCGGCAGTTACAATTGGAAGGCGTCCGCGACCTCGGACTTCTCTTCGTCGTCGGGGAGGAGGACGGGAGCGATGGGGCGCGCCAGGCCAATCTGCTCCCCAACCGGAACCGTTACCTGATCAACGGAGAGCCGACCGAAAGCGCCCAGGCCATTGCCACCAAGGGGGCGCTGCGCCTTGTGCTGGAGGCAGAGGGGCGGACGGCCCATTCGGCCTATCCCGAACTCGGGGACTCCGCGATCGAGAAGCTGCTCGATGTCCTCGCCGACATTCGTCGCCACGACTGGCCGGTCGACCCGAAGCTGGGAGCGACGACGTGCAACATCGGGACCCTGAGCGGAGGACGAAAACCCAACGTCGTGCCTGACCACGCCCACAGCGAGATCATGTTCCGGACGGTCGATTCGCCGGATCTTCTCTTCGAAGAGGTCTCGGCATTGGTCGGAAGCCGCGTCGCCGTGCGGCGTGGGTTCTCGATTCCTCCGGTCGAGACCGCGATCGTCCCGGAGCTGGATCACCTGCCGACCCAGGTGGTTCGCTTTGGAACCGACATTCCTTGCCTGACGGCGTGGGGGACCCCGCTCCTCTTTGGACCCGGGTCGATCCACCACGCCCACACTCGTCACGAATTCATCTACAAATCTGATCTACTCGCCGCGGTCACGACCTACGCGCAGATGGCGCGCATCCTGCTGCGGAGAGCCAGGGAGTTATGACCGATGCCGACTGCCAAATTCACCTCTGAACCGGGAAGCCCCGAATACCATGCCTCCGATTGGCTGATCACGCTCCACAACGCCTATCGCGAACTCGACTTTGCCATCGAGAAGTCGCCGAACCCGGAAGAGTTCATCCAGCGGCTGCGCGAGCGGGTCCGCCGCGATTATGAGCAGAACCGGGAGCAGATGGGCTGGAGTGAGCGGACCCGCGACATTGCCGCGCGCTCGCTCGAGATTGTCCTGGAGACGCTCAAACTGCCCAACCGTTAGTCCGCGGTGGGGAGATCGGGGGTGGCCAGCGGGTCGAACTCCCAGAGGCCCGAGCGGCCCCCGGACTTGCGAACCAGGCGAATCGCCCCCAGAACCATGGTGCGGTCGAGGGCCTTGCACATATCGTAGAGCGTCAGAGCGGCGAGGGTGACCGCCGTCAGCGCCTCCATCTCGACGCCCGTCTGGGCGGAGGTGGAGGCTGTGGCGGTGAGGAGGATACGGTCCGCCTCGATCTCGGCTGTGACGTCGACGTGGCTCAGCGCGAGGGCGTGGCAGAGGGGAATGAGCTCGGCGGTCCGCTTGGCGGCCATGATGCCGGCCAGGCGAGCGGTTTCGAGGGGGTCCCCTTTCGGGGTGCGACGGGCGCGGATGGCCTCAATCGTCTCCGGGCGCATCCGCACCTCGCCGCGGGCGACGGCGGTGCGCTGGGTGACGGCTTTCGCTCCCACGTCGACCATCTGGACGCGCCCCTCGTCATCGAGGTGCGTCAGCGTGGGTGGATCTGGGTTCTCCATTCGCTCTCCTCTCGGGTACGTGCCTCTCTCCTCCCGGATCAGCCGCCGCACACGACGACCTCAGGCCAGGAGGGACGGCAGCAGAATCGCCTCGACCAGATCGCCCTCCCTGACCATCGCCTGATCCTCGGGAACGACCAGCAGCGCCGTGGCCCGCATAAAGCCAACGAGATCGCCCGAACCGCTCCAGGAGAGCGGTTCGATCTCCACCCGCCCTGCCGCCAGGCGAAGGGTGCCCGGTTGATGGCTGCGCCGGGGAGGCGCGCCCTTGACGGCTCGTGTGCAGAAGGCCGTCAGGCGGGGAAGATCGATCCCACTCGCTCCCTGCAGCCGGAGAAGGGCTGGCCGTACAAAGAGAAAGAAGGCGACAGCCACCGAGACGGGATTGCCGGGCAGGCCAAAGAAGAGCGTCTCACCGCGGCGCGCGAAGACGGTCGGCTTGCCGGGATGCATGGCGACCTTCTCCAGAAGGATCTCGGCGCCGAGCGCTCGCAGGGCCGGCTTGACGACGTCATAGTCCCCCATCGAGACTCCGCCGGAGAGCAGGATGACATCGGCGTTGGCCATCGCACGCGCGATGGCGTCGCGGGTCTGATCGAGCTGATCGGTGAGCGTCCCCTCGAGGACCACTTCGGCCCCGGCCTCTTCCAGGTAGCCGGCCAGCGCGTAGCGGTTGGAATCGCGGATCTGACCCGGCCCGGGGAAGACGTCGACCGGGACCAGTTCGTCGCCTGTCGAGAAGATGGCGACCCGCGGTCGGCGTGAGGTGCGCACGCGGGCCTGCCCAAAGGTCGCCAGCACGGCGGCAACGGCGGGCGTAACCCGCTCCCCCGCCGAGACGACACGAGCCCCGGCCTTGACCTCCAATCCACGCGGCGTGATGTTTCGCCCGACCGGCACCGGCTCGTCGAGTTCGATGCCGCCGGCGTCGACCCGAATCACCTCGATCCGTTCGACGGTGTCGGCCCCCGCCGGCACCACCGCCCCCGTCATGATGCGCACCGCTTCACCAGGCCCGACCTGACCGTCGTACCCGACGCCTGCCGCGACGACTCCGATCTCTCGCAGTCGGGCCGGCTGGCCCGGTCCTGCGGCCGCGACCGAAGCGGCCTGAAAGGCGTACCCGTCCATCCGGGCACGGTCGAATGGCGGAAGATCCAGGTCCGACCCGATGTCCTCGGCGAGATAGCGCCCTGTCGCCGCCCGCAACCCTGACCACTCCTCGGCCAGTGGAGCGCAGTTGCTGAGCACGATCGACCGTGCCTCCTCCACCCCGATCATCTTCTCCGCCATGCCATGCCCCCCTCTCCGTGCGACCAGCGCGTCGTTCCATCCCCTTCCAGGGCAAACACCATCCCCCAAAAAGAAAAAGCCCTCCATCGCGGAGGGCAGATCTGTTCAACCTGTTCGATCTATCTGATCGATATCGTGAAACTGTCTCGTTTCTTTCAGAGAGAGAAGAGAGGAAGAGAATGGCGGAGCCGACGGGACTCGAACCCGCGACCTCCGACGTGACAGGCCGGCGTTCTAACCAACTGAACTACGACTCCGCATTGTCAACCAACTCGCGATCTCTCTGTCAAACAACTACAAAAAACTTTCTGACAAAATCTTCAGCCAGCGTCTTCACAGAAACTTCCTGGGGACCCTGTCGGCCCACCAGACTTTCCTGACTTGGCACAGGGTCGACGATGATAGGCACGGTGGGACTCGAACCCACAACCCCCACCTTGTAAGGGTGGTCGTCTACCATTGACTGTACGTGCCTGTACGGAGCAGTAGGCTCTGGTACGCACCCGGGCAGTCACCTCTTCGGGATATCCTCTTCCCACAGATCATTCCCACAGATCATTCCCACAGATCAAGGTTGCCGTTGCCGCTGATGGTCCCTCCGGTAGATCCCGTCTCAAACTTACACCTCAGGGACCGGAACTGACGGAGGCATCCAGGCAGAAGCTTTCCAAAGAACAATTAAGCAAGACGACTTGGCAAGCTCAATCAGAAACGCGAATATACGACTGTCCAGGAAGCGTTGTCAAGCACCGGTCAAAATATCCTGTTTATTGGCGAGACGCAGGCCAGGGATGGTTGGCGAGGGACGATCGCACAGACCAATCCTCGCCAGACATCCTGACCTATACTGGAGCCTGTACTAGGCGGTGTGAAAGGAGGCGCGAGAGATGGCACAGCAAAGGAAGCGCGGGTTGCAGGGATTGACCGGGGGTCTGATCGGGCTGCTGATCTGGGGAGGGGCGGCGTGGGGGCAGGATCCGGTGGTGCGGATCGAGACGGACCTCGTCTCGATCGACGTCCGGGTCGTCGAGACGCGGAGCGGTCGAGCCAGAGAGGGGCTGACGGTCGAGGACTTCGCCGTCTTCGAGGATGGAGTCCGACAACAGGTTGTCAGCTTCGAGGGGAGTGAGGGCGCGCTCCACCTCGCGCTGCTGATCGACACCTCTGGCAGCGCGCGCGAAGAGCTGGCGACGATGCGGAGAGCGGCCGGACAGTTCTTTGACCTGCTTCGGCCGCAGGATCGGCTGGCCCTGGTCCAGTTCCAACGCGAGGTCGAGCTGCTGCGGGATCTGACGTCAGACCGGAACCGGTTGGAGGCGGGGCTGCAACTGCTGCGTTCGGGATCGGGCACCTCCTTCTACGACGCGCTGCAGCTGGCGACCGCGGAGGTCCTCGGCTCAGTCAGAGGGCGCAAGGCGATTCTCGCCCTGACGGACGGGGTCGACTCCTACGGCCACCTGCGATACGAGGAGATCCTGCCTGAACTGGAGCGGGGAGGCGTCACCGTCTACGCCCTCGAAGTCGAGACGGAACGTTTCACCGAGGCGGGCATGCGCCGCGACTGCCGCGCCCCGTCCCATTTCGAGTTCTCGCCAAAGCAGTTGCGGAAGTACCTTGCGGAAGAGAAAAAAGGCCGTGCGGGGGAGAAAGGCGCGTCGATCTCCGCGGAGACGCCACACTGCCGATTGACCGACGCGGAGCGGGTGACGATCAACCGCCAGCTCTACCAGACGGCGCGAAGAGAGTTGCGGGAACTGACCGAGCGGACGGGGGGACGCGTGCTCCCGGCGGGACTGGCCGGATCGACCGGGGGAACGGCGGCCCTGCAGGAGCTGACCGAGGCCTACGCGCAGATCGCCGAGGAGCTGCGGACGGTCTACACCCTCGCCTACTACCCACGCAACGATCGACGGGATGGAGCGTGGCGATCGCTGCGAGTCGAGGTCAATCGGCCCGGGCTCACCGCGCGGACGCGTCCGGGCTACCGGGCGACGACGCGTTGAGGGAGTGCCTGTCAACGGCGGGGACCGATCGCGGTCTCGATCCCCTGCAGCGGCTCGAAGAGAGCGAGCCGTTCGTCCTCGACCAGCGGGCCGGTCTCCTCGAAGAGCGCGGCGAGCCGCGGATCGGCCATGAGCCCCCGCCACTGAAGGTCGAACTGGGCGAGGGAATCGAAGGCGAAGAGCTCGAGATACTCCTGGGCATCGCCGACGATCGTCCGCCAGATGCCGAGGAAGCCCAGCCCGTGCTCCTCGATCAGCGGGAGGGTTCGGGAGGCAAAGAGATGCTCGTAACGCGAGACGTGATGAGCGCGCAATCGATAAGAGACCTTCAGTAGTACCACTCCCCCTCCTCCTGGCTCAGGCCTCTTTGACGAGAAACCGCTCGACCGCTTCGGCGAAGAGATCGATCTCCCGCAGGGTGGTGTAGACGTTGGGGGTCACCCGGACCCCCTCAAATTCCGGATGCTTGATGGCGGTCGTGATGATCCGGTAGTTCTCCATGAGGTAGCCAGAGAGGCGGCCCGAGTCGACCCCGTCGACCTGGAAGAGCGTCAGACCGCACGATTGGCGTGGATCGAAGCTGGTGTGGATGCGGACGCGCGGATGGTTCTCGAGTCGACGGGCCCAGCGGTGGAAGAGATAGCGCAGCCGGGCCGCTTTGCGCTCCATCCCGATCGCCTCCTGAAAATCGAGCGCCTCGTTGATGGCGAGAGCATTGGCGGAGGGGTGAGTCCCGATCTCTTCGAACTTCTGGATCCGGGCATCGTTCTGCTCCTCGGAGGCCATCAGCGCCCAGAGACCGCGAATCTTCTCCCGGCGGACATAGAGCATCCCCGTGCCGAAGGGAGCCGTCAGCCATTTGTGGAGACTGGTCCCATAGTAATCGCAATCGAGATCGGCGTGCTGGAAGGGGAAGTGGGCGAAAGCATGCGCCCCATCGACGATCGCCTCGATCCCACGCGAACGGGCCAGCTGACAGAGCTGGCGCACGGGGTAGATCTGTCCGCTGAGGTTGGTGATGTGGCAGAAGTGCATGACCCGGGTGCGCGGCGTGATCGCCCGCTCGAAGTGGTCGACAATCGCCGCCGGGTCCTCGTGGCGAAGCGGGATGGAGATGGGGCGCAGGACGATTCCGTCGCGACGGACGCGCTGCTTCCAGGCGGTGAGCATCCGTGGATAGTCCTGATTGGTGGTCAGCACCTCATCCCCCGGGCGAAGGTCGAGCCCGAGTTGGCAGATCTCGAGGGACTCGCTGGCGTTGCGGGTGATCGCCACCTCCTCGGGGGAGCAGCCGAAGAAGCGGGCCAGCCGCAAACGGACACTCTCGATCTGTGGATCCTGAATCCGCCACATGGTGTGGACGGGCGCCTGGTTGGCGTATTCCAGGTAGCGACGCATCGCCTCCTGGACGACCCTTGGCGAGGGGGAGACCCCTCCATTATTGAGGTTGATGAGGGTACGGTCGACGGTGAAGGCCTGCTGGATCTCACGCCAGAAGTCCTCGTCGCGCGCGACGTCGCCGGGCGTCCGATCGCGAAGGTAGGGGACGGCATCGAGGGCCCGCGCCATCCCGGATTCGTGAAACTCGGCCGCGATCAGCCCTCCGCCCAGGCCGCGCGTCACGCCGCGCAGGAAGGCTCGTCTCGTCTCCGCTCTTGTCATGATCCCCCTCCAGGGCAAGCAGATCTCCCGGGACCCCTTGCCGCTTACTCTCCCAGCCAGCCGCGACGCAGCGCCC
>JBEIJP010000022.1:0-13906 GCA_040380245.1 Acidobacteriota bacterium
GGAAGAGTTCGATTTTCTCTGGAACGCAGCCAAACCTCTGCCTCAGGCAGTGATCCGCGAGATACATCGGCGCGGCCATCGGCGAGAGATCGATTTCCGCGAAATCGATGATGACAAGAACCTTGCCCCGGCGGCGCTGATCGAATCGCCGCTCTACCGTGAGGGTCAGCAGCTACAGCCGTGGCAGCAAGGGTTTCTGACCGAGTGTCTGCGCCATCAGCGGCTCTACGGCACGGTGCGGCTGCTGTTAGCCGACGAAGTCGGACTGGGCAAAACGCTCTCACTGGCCACGGCCGCCCTGACGCTCTGCCTGTTGTCGGACAAAGAGAACGGGCCACGCCGTCCGGTCGTGATCTTTGCCCCGGCCACCCTCGCCGAACAATGGCAGACCGAGATGCTGGACAAGCTGGGGATCCCGACCGCACGTTGGGATACCGTAGGCAAAGTTTGGCTGGATGCTGACGAGCGAGCGCTGTCGCCTGCCGGGCGCGAGCAAATTGCCCATTGTCCACTGCGCATTGGCATTGTCTCTACCGGTTTAATGATGCGCGATTCGCTGGAAAAGCAGCACCTGCTCGGGATGCGCTTCGGTGTCGTCATTCTTGATGAAGCGCACAAAGCCAGAACCCGCCAGGGCTTCGGCAAGGAGGCCGGAACACCCAACGAGCTGCTCGCCTTTATGCGTGAAATCGCCGCGCGTACCGATCACGTGCTGCTGGGGACTGCCACGCCGATCCAGACCGACCCTGCCGATCTGTGGGACTTGCTGGGCATCCTGCACCAAGGCCCGGGCCGCTTTGTGCTGGGCCACGACCTCACGCCGTGGCACCGCCCCGACGAAGTGCTCGACATAGTCGCGGGCCGCGTGGAGGTCGAATCGCTCCAGCATGCGTGGGAGTTATTGCGTTCACCGCTTCCACGTATGGAATCCACCAGTGAGCCTCGCGCCCGACTTCTGTTCTCTGCGATCCGGCAAGAGCTGGGATTGCAAAATGGGGAGTGGCAAACCAATCGTTCGCTGGCCGATCTGTCGGAAGAGACGCGGGAGATTCTGGAGGAGGAGCTGGAGCGCCGCCTGTCAGGCGCCACGCTGTTCCAGCGCGAAAACCCGCTGGTACGCCATGTCGTGCTGCGCAAACGTCTGCAGCTTGAAGATGCGGGGCTGCTGGCTCGCGTCGGCGTCGACGTGCATCCGGAACGAGCGCAAGTATCGGAGCCGCACGCTTTCGATGCCCTGTTCGATGGCAAGGCGCTACGCACCTCGGAAGACTTCCGAGAGGCCTACGGTGAAGCCCGCGCTTTCGGCAAGGCACTGGCCAAGCGCGGTAAAGGCAGCGGCTTCATGAAGAATCTGATGGAGCAACGCATCTGCTCCAGCATCCATGCGGGTATAGCGACGGCGCGGCGCTTGCTGCAAGGCGATGCCAGCCCCGAAGGGGAAGACGAGCAGGAAGCTGACCTGAGAATCGAGACGGGCGAGGAACGCGAAGTTCTGCAACGTCTGATCACCCGACTCGAGCGACTGGAAGCCGACCCGAAGATGGAGGCGGTCGTCCACTTTCTCGACAAGGAGAAATGGCTGGGATTGGGCGTCATCATCTTCAGCCAGTACTACGACACAGCGAAGTGGCTGGCGGACTCACTGGCGGAGCGGTATACGGAAGAAGCGGTCGGCCTCTACGCGGGCGCGGGTCGCAGCCGTCTGTACCAGCGTCGCGACAGCGTGAGCGTCGAGCGTGAAACCTTAAAGCGGATGGTGGCCGAGCACCAGATTCGCGTCATGGTGGCGACCGATGCGGCGTGTGAAGGCTTGAACCTGCAAACCCTGGGGACGCTGATCAATGTCGATCTACCCTGGAATCCGACGCGCCTCGAACAGCGGATTGGACGCATCAAACGATTTGGACAACGACGCGCAACCGTCGACATGCTCAATCTCGTCTTCGAGCAGACCGTCGACGAGAAAATTTACGAGCGATTGTCTGAGCGCATGAAGAACCGCTACGATCTATTTGGGTCGCTGCCAGACACCATCAAGGACGAGTGGATCGATGACATCGAAACACTTGGCGAGCGGCTGGACGAGTACATCAACGCCCAAAAGACAGCGACGGGCTTCGACCTGCGCTATACCGGGACGATGATGCCACCCGACAAGGATTGGCGTGAATTCCGAGAAGTATTATCGCGGCGCGATCTCGTCACCCTGATGAGCGCAGCCTGGCGGTAATCGAGGCACCCATTTTCCAAGACGTTGTTTGCGCCCTCTGGTGACCCCGAGGGTATTGGTCACCTCGATAAGTCGAACTGGTGGGGGTGTGGGAGCCCTCTGAGCCAACCGCTCTTGTATCCTTGGCAGGCAGTCCTGGCAAGGTAGGCCCGGACACCCACCATCGGCTAAGATCTTGCCATCATTTTTGACCCAACAAAGAATGAACCCGGGAGGTTGACAGTTGATGGCGAACAACGATGCAGGACGAAGACTCCGCCTGCTGGCGGGTTTGGCAATGGCGCTCTGGATTGGCGGGAATGACGTCGCCGGACAGCCTCCACCGGGCGGGGGTGGCGGCGGGGGTGCTCAAGGCGATGGAGTCTGGATTCGCAATGCCTATTATGGAGAGTTGCAGACATTTGACCGCTGTTTTGGGCACCAGCCGGGAAACGGCCAGTACCACCATCACGTCCAACCGATCTGTCTGCGGGCCCAGTTGAATGACAACCTGGTCTCCGTTCGCGCGGGGCGAACGGGCACGAGCTACCGGGAGAAGAGCAGCCCCTGGATCCACTCCCCGATTCTCGGCTGGTCACTGGATGGCTATCCGATCTACGGGCCCTACGGATACAGCGATCCAGCCAGTGCAACGAGCGCGATCCGACGGATCAGGTCTGGGTTTCGGCTGAGGAGCATCGCGGCCCGAACCACGTTGCCAAACTGGGCACTGGCCCATCACCCCGGCGTGACGGCCCAACTCGGTGCGAACCAGTACGGTCCGCCGATCAACGATAGTTTCCCCCTCGGGCGCTATATCGAGGATTACGAATTTGTCGAGGGGATCGGCGACCTCGACTAGTTCAATGGGCGCTTCACGGTCACCCCGGAGTTTCCGGCCGGGACCTACGCCTACTTCACGACGATCGACGAGAGCGGGACGCCCGCCTTCCCCTACATCATCGGGATGCAGTATTACGGCGCGCTGACCGGGAGCAACAATTCGACGGCCCCGAGCACCGCGCAGACCTACTTTGCCAACGGCAACCAACAGCAGCCAACCGTTCCGCTTCCGCAACTCACCTCCTGGCAGACGCGGTATTCGCAGGAGAGCGCGCGGGTTGTCAGTGGTTTCGATCCGGCGGCGGGTCCGAAGACCACCTGGCCCTTCGCTGTGCCAGCCGGGGCTCAGGCGACCGGGAGCGTCTCCGCGCCGGCGCGAAGCGATCCCCAGGCGATCAGCTATACCGACAGCGACGTCTATGTCGCGTCGAACAACCTGGCGAGCTATGTCATGGGCCCCTGGTTCATCGACGGCTCGAATGGTGGGGTCTTCATGAATTTCCCCTCGGCACAGAACTTCCGCGTACGGATTCCACGCACCCCGACCAGTCCGACCACCCGCACCAACACCGGGCTGGGACCGGTTGGCGTCTGGATCAATGGCGTGGCCGTCTTCAACGTCCTGGATGGAAGCAGCTTCAGCAACAGTCTGCAGCGGGATGCCGGAGGCGGGCCAGTCAATCCTGGGACGATGCACGTCTCCGGCGCCTCGTTCGAGGGTGGCCCGATGGCTCCGGGATCACTGGCGAGCGCCTTTTCCCTCTTCGGAGCCCGGCTGGCAGCCAGCACGGAGAGTGTGACCTCCACCAACTGGCCCTTCACGCTGGGGGGGACGACCGTTACCGTTCGCGACTCCAGTGGCGCCACGAGAGCGGCTCAGCTCTCCTACGCGTCACCGGGACAGGTCAACTACCGAATCCCTGCCGAGGCGGCGAGCGGGCTGGCGACGGTGACGATCAGCGCCAATGGCGTCTCGGTCAACGGCGCGATCCACATCGTCTCCAGCTATCCGAACCTCTTCATGATGAATAGCGACGGGCTGGCGGCGGGCTATGTGATTCGCGCGCGGGGCGGAGTCTTGACGAGCGAGGAGGTCTACCAGTCGACGAGCAACGGCCTCGAAGCCCGGCCGATCGATCCTGGCCCGGCGACCGACGAGGTCTATCTGATCCTCTTTGGAAGCGGGCTGGGCAGCGGCAATCCGACGGTCACAGCGAGGATCGATGGTCAGGAGTCGTCCGTGGCCTTCGCGGGCCCACAGGGTGCCTACCCAGGGCTCGACCAGTACAACATCCGCCTCCCGGCGAGCCTCTCCGGAAGAGGCCGGGTGCCAGTGGTCCTCACCGTGGGCGGACGCCCGGCGAACACCGTCTTTGTGACGATCAAGTAGAGCGTGCAACGCGATGAGCCTCTCCCGACGAGAGATGGGATGGTGGACCGGGGCCTTTCTTCTTCTGGTCGCGAGCGGGCGGATCGGCCTTGCCCAGGAGATCGTCGGCCCGCCGTGGATCACCAGTGGCCCCCCTCCCGGCAATGAGCGGCTGGCCGCAATCAGACCGGAGATCCACTCGGTCCGCAGGATCGGCGACCAGCTCGAAATTCGTTCGGCGGGGCTTTCGCTCCACTATTTCGGACCACTCCAGAATCCAGCCGCTCCCGTCGAGCGTCTGCGGCGGCATCGTTTCCGGCTACCGATCAATCCGACCCTCAACGACGGCGAGCCGGCGCCAGTCCGGCCCGATGTGGTCGGACTCTTCGTCAACGGGGTGCCCATCTATCAACAGGTTGGACCACTCTCCTACCGCGGTCAGAACATCTGGCACTTCGATCTGCTCGCGCTCAATGATGATGGGCAGTTGGTCTCGACCGGACGGCCCCGTGCCGAATTGACCCACGCCGGGGCACCCGGACTGCTCGACCCGCTCATCCGCGGCAACGGCAGCCACTCTCCGATCATCGGTTTCGCGCTCGATGGCTACCCAATCTATGGCCCATGGGGGTACGAACAAGCCGACGGGAGCGGCGGGGTGCGTCGTCTCCGCTCCGGTTACCGGTTACGACCCACGGTCAACCGAGACCAGTTGCCGGATGGAACCAGACTCACCCCGGGACAGCACGGCCCCGCGGTGAGCGCGGAGTTCCCGCTGGGCAGCTTCGTCGAAGACTATGTCTATGAACCAGATTCCGGTGATCTCGATCGGTTCAACGGCCGTTGGACCGTCACTCCAGAATATCCGACCGGGACTTACGCCTACTTCCTGACGACCGACCAGGCAGGCCGACTGGCCTTCCCTTACCTGCTCGCCAGCCACTATCGTGGTACGCTCTCCCCCCAACAGATGGTCGACGCCTGGCGGGACGAAGCTGCAGGTCCGCCCCCCGCGGAGGCAATCGCCAACCAGCGCGAGATCGAATCGATCACCCTCCAGCCGGAATTCCGCTTGCGGCTCCGGACGCAACTGTTGCCAAGTGCGAGCACGACGACAACAAGACGTCTTCGTCTGAGCTTCGAAGCACGATCGCCGACCGCTGGCGCCATCCGCCATCTTCCGTATGTCCACGAGCGCCCCCTTCACCTGCTGGTGGTCGCCGAGGATCTGGGCGAGTTCCATCATCTCCATCCCGAGCTGGTGGCGGGTGGCCGTTACGAGGTCGAGCATCGATTCGAGGCGGGTCAGCGATATCGCCTCTATGCGGACTACACCCCACCGGGCGGGGTCCAGCAGATCGTCTCCTACTGGATCGAGGCCGGTGACGGGGGGGAGACGTCGCCGCTCGCGCCGCCCCACTCGCGCAAGTCCAGTCGAGCAACGTTGGGAGGGGCTGTCGGTTCACTTTGGCCCAGTGGCCGGAACAACGCTTCGTGCCGGCGCCGAGGTCGAGTGCCGACTGCGCGTCAGGAACGAAGCCGGAGCGCTGGTCGAGGGGCTCGAACCATTTCTTGGCGCCTGGGCCCACTTCGTCGCCATCGATCCCGCCCACCGCCATTTCATTCACGCCCACCCGCTCGGGGCCGAGTCACCCGGGTCAGCTGAACCTGCCACCTCGGAGAGCTTGCCCCACGCCCACCTGCCCGTCGATCCAGGGCCGCCGCCGGATGAGATCCGCACCAAGATCATCTTTCCCGCCTCAGGGCTCTACCGCGTCTGGGCCCAGTTTCAGGTCGATGGCCAACTGATCACCATCCCCTTCGACCTCAACGTGGGGCCTCCCGTCGCCAGGAGGAGACATTCCACACCCAATCATCTGGATGCAGCCATCACGAGAGTGCGGGTCAGTGGTCGCGGGTTCAGCCCCGCCGAGGTGGTCATCCCTCCCGGTCAACCGTGGCGAATTGCTATCGAGCGGACATCCGAACCCAACTGTGCCAGCCAGATCGTCATTCCGGCCCTCGGAATCCGGAAAGAACTTCCGCTGGGAGAGACAACCATCCTCGACCTGCCACCGCTCAAGGATGGCCGACTCAGCTTCTCCTGCGGGATGGGAATGTACAGTGGCATGTTCCTCATTCCGCCCACCTCTCCGGAAAAACAGAAGGTCGTCCAACCAAGCCCCTGACGCACCTTCCCCCCCGTCAGTCGACCCAGCTCATCCGTCTTCCCTCCACTTACCCGGCGGTTCCAGGGAGCTGGTCGACCGCTGTCGTCCACCCTGTTCCATTGATGCACCAATCAGCGGGTCGGCTTTGGGACAGTCAGGAACGAATCCGCTTACTCCCTGGCACCAGGAAGATTCTGAGAGAGGCGTCAAATCGATCGTCGCCTTACGGAGAAAGTATCTTGTTATCCTACTTGAATAGGTAGTAGACAGAAGGTGGTTCTTTGGTTAGTATCCGTCTACTTAATAATAATTAGATTTAATGGTAAGCGAATCCTGAGTAATGGCGATTCAAGGCGCAGTGCTTCTCGATCCATTCTTAAGTATTAACAGAGAACGGGTCTGGGAACGGTGTCATCCAATTTTCTTTTTTACATGTAAGGTACGGAATTCCTAAAGTTCTGATAGTGGGATCTGTCCGTTACGCTGCAGGGCACGAACACGATCGACTCTCTTGCCCCCCCTGGTCAACGTCCGAACGAGAGATCCCGAGGCTGGCGAAGGTTCGAGTTGGACGAGTGGATCAGCCCCCGAGATTACTGGGCCGGGCTGACAGTCGACCTCCCCTGCGCCAGTCCGTTCCCTGCTCTCATCGCGCACGCTTGGACTGATGGCTGGGCTTGGTCGAGATGGTCGTGTGCCTCTTCTCTGGGGCACGCCTTCACCACTTTGTCCAACGCCCGATGTTCTTCCCGATCCTGGGCGGCAAGCCTGACGATCGGTCGATCTGCTTATCCATTTTTCAGTCAATTGATCAACCATGAATCAGCCCGAAATGACGCATCGAAATCACCTCGAGTGGGAGGGGCGCAGGCATCTCCCCCTTGAACCGGGAACAGGAAAAGGATTGATCACGATCTCTCTGGCAAAGTTGCATTGCCCGGAGATGGCAGGGCGGGAAGAGGCGATGCAGGCAGTAATGCATCAGCTTCTCTCGATTGCCCATCGCAAAATGCGGAGAACGCGTGAGCGGCTGGGCCTGGAGACGTGCGAGCTGGTCAACGAGATGGTCCTCAAGCTCTACCGACAACGACCGATCGAATGGGAGAACCGGGAACATTTCTATGCGACCTGTTCAAAGTGGATGAGCCAGATCGTCATCGACCAATGGCGACACGCGACGGCCATCCGCAACGGAGGAGGGCAGGAGCGGATTGCGCTCAGCGATTCCCTTCTCTCCATCGATCGGGATCTCGTCACCCTCCTCGCCCTGCGAGAAGCCTTGGACCGACTCGCGAAGCTCGACGCCCGGAAGAGCTTGATCGCCGAGCTGCGATACCTCTGGGGAATGACCATCGAAGAGGTGGCCGTCGCCCTGGACATCCCTCCCATTCGCGTCAAACGGGACTGGAAGGTGGCCAGGATGTGGCTGGAAGACGCTCTCAGTCCCCTGGTACCCCCGGGAGGACAGCTGCAGGCCGTGGCTTGACCAGAGGGAGAGCGAGAGACATCCCGGTTTGATCGTGGAGAGAGTGTGACCATGGAGCACGAACTATCCTGGTACGAGATGGTGCAGTCGATTGTGGAACGGATTCGGCCGCTTCCGGAGGAGGAGCGTCCAGCCGCCCTCGACCGCGAGTGCGGCAGTGATCCCGCTCTGCGTGCCCGCGTCGAAGAAGAACTTCTTTGCTACTCCAGTGGCGAGGTGGAACCTCCCTTCAACCCACGGATCGACGAACCGCTCGAGGGGCAGACCTTCCGTCAATACCGCATCGAGAAGATGCTTGGCCAGGGAGGGATGGGAAGGGTCTACGCCGCCTGGGATGAGCGGCTGCATCGACGGGTCGCGATCAAGTTTCTTCCCGCCATCTTCACTCAGGATCAGAGTCGGATTGAGAAGTTCAGGAAGGAGGCGCAGATGGCCTCCGGCCTCAACCACCCGGGGATCGTCACCATCCACGATATCGACGAGATCAACGGAAATCACCTTATCGTCATGGAGCTGGTTAAAGGGAAGACCTTGCGCCAGCACCTCACCGAACAGCCTGGGAACGAGGGGAGGCTTCTCCCACTCGAGGCGATCGAGATTGCCCGGCAGATCATCCACGTCCTCAAAGCGACCAACCAGGCCGGGATTCTCCACCGGGACCTCAAACCCGAGAATCTCATGCTGACGACGGAAGGGCAGCTCAAGGTCCTCGATTTCGGGCTGGCCCGGCTGGTGACGACACTCGCCGACACGGAATTTCCGGCCGTACTCTCCGCTCAGCCAGAGAGTGGCATCTTCGGTACGCCGAACTACATGTCTCCCGAGCACCTCCGTGGGCAACCGCTCGACTGGCGAGCCGACATCTTCAGTTTCGGCGTGCTGCTCTACGAGATGATTACGGGTCAGCGGCCGTTCCACGGTCAGCATGCGGAAGAACTTCAAAGGTCGATCCTGGAGGAGACTCCCGTCCCAGTGACGAGGCACTGCCCAGACTGCCCGATCGAACTGAGCGACCTGATCGCCGATTGCCTCGCCAAAGAGCCAGATCAACGCCCCGCATCATTGCAGAAGATCGAGAGCCAGTTGGAGGCGAGCTCACGCGTTCTTCAACGACGAAAGCGGAGGTCTCGTCCCTTGCTCGCCGCGGCCTCCTGCCTGCCGGTACTGGCCCTTGGCGTCTTCCTGATCAGGGACCACCTCCCGGAGAGAGTTCAGGCATGGGCTCTCGGTAGGAAAGAAACAGATCGTGCACTAGTCACGAGACTTCCACTGGAGTTCCCAGGCCAGATGGCAACCATCTCCCGCAATGGAGACCAGATGGTCTTCATCTCCCAGGAAGGAAATCTCTTCGGCGTGCGGGTCAAGAACCTGAAGACGAACATTACCAAAAACATTGTCCCTCTCGGTCCGGATGGCTACCTCTGGCCAACGATCTCGCCCGACAACCAGTACGCCTACCTGGTTCGGATCCGTGACGTCACTCCGCCCCACGTCAAGGAGCTGCTGCGGGTCAGCCTGACCGGGAAATCCTTTGATCTGCTCTCCCAGGAGGTAGACAGTCCCGTCACCTTCTCCCCGGATGGGCGCAAGATCGCCTACATCCGCGAACAGAAGCAGCTCGGCCTCAGCACCCTGATGATCGCGGAGGCGGATGGCTCGAGCCCTCGCGCCCTGCGACAACGCCAGGTCCCTGACTTCTACACGACGGATGGTCCAGCCTGGTCTCCGGATGGGCAGGTGATTGCCACTCCGGCGGGGAGCGCCCGTCAAGGGGTCTATTACGATCTGGTCGGAATTCAGGTCAAGGATGGAAGCGAGTCCCCGCTGACCCGACGCCGCTGGGAACACGTCCTCGGAATCGGCTGGCTCCCCAGCGGCGAAGGGCTGATCCTTCTTGGGAAGACAGACCCACGCGCCTTCGCGCGCCAGGTCTTCTTCCTCTCCGCCAGGACGCGAGCAGAGGAGCAGCTGACCCACGGGGAGTGGGATTACCCGGGTCGACCATCGATCTCCGATCTTGACGAGAAGGTCTTTACTATCCGCCGTTTGCCCCAGAACTCGCTTTCGTTCAATACACCGGAAAGACCGGACGAGTTCGATGTCTACAGCAATAAGCTGGTCATGGATGACGGGATCTCCTGGACTCCGCGGAATGAGATCGTCTACGCGCAGCAGGATGAGCAGGGTCGGAACCTCTGGATCAGCGACCTCAACGGTCAGCGGAGACAGCTGACACGGAACCCGGGCCAGAACCACTACCCAGCCGTCACTCCGAACGGCCAAGGCGTCGTCTTCAGCTCCAGCCAGACGGGTCAGACGCATATCCACTGGATCGACATCGAGGGAAAAGTGCAGCGACAACTGACCTTTGGAGCCAATGAGCGGGAACCGCAGGTCTCGCCCAACGGTCGATGGGTCGTCTACTCTGGCCTCTCCAAGGGGAAGCGGATCCTCTGGCGCGTGCCCATCGAGGGAGGGGAGGCGACGCCCATCACCGAACGCGCCGCAGAATCTCCTTCGATCTCGCCTGACGGAAAATGGATCGCCTGCATTTACCACGAAGATGACCTGAACGCGAGCCGCACGATCGCCATCATCCCCTTCGAGGGGGGCACCCCCGTCCAGCGGTTGAGCCTTCCTGTCCCCAGCTACCGGAAATACCGATTCTTTCACTGGAGCCCCGACGGGAAAGCGCTCGAATACATCCAGGCACAAGACCTGATCAGCAATGTCTGGCGACAGCCCCTCGATGGGGGACCCGCCGTGCCCGTCACCAGGTTTTCTACCAACGTTGTTCTCGACTTCAGACGCTCGCTGGATGGACGACAACTTCTGTGCCTGCAGAGCAAGATCGACCGCGAGATCGTGTCGATCCAGCGGCTGGGCCAGTAGGCGCTGCTCGCGCTCTGGACGAGAGAGATCCGCATCGATCGGAGAGAAAAAGAGCAATCAGGGCAGCCGGGCCCCCGGCCCACCAGCCCTGTCCACATTCCTCCCAGGATCCCAGCCACCACCTCCCACAGGAGATGGCGCCCTCCCTAAATCAGCCTTGCCCCCTTCCCCTTTTCGCGCCTTCGCGTGAACCTCTGCCCAACCGTCCGATGGACAGCAAGGGGCAGGCTGATCACCAGCCAATTGTTGAAGAGGAGGAAGGGGGGAGAGATGGGCTTGCCGCGACTCGAACGCGGGACCTACTGCTTAGGAGGCAGTCGCTCTATCCACCTGAGCTACAAGCCCGACCATTCACGAGGCGTATTGTAACAGCGAATAGATATCGTAACCAGCCAGCTTATTACGCCCCTTCAAAAATTCGAGTTCGACGACGAAGGCGAGCCCGGAGACAGTGCCGCCGAGCTTTTCGACCAGTCTGACGACGGCTTCGGCGGTGCCGCCAGTCGCGAGAAGGTCATCGGCGATGATCACGCGGTGGCCGGCGCCAATGGCGTCCTTGTGGATTTCGAGGGTGTCCTTGCCGTACTCGAGGTCATAGCTCCAGCTTTCGACCTCGGCGGGAAGCTTTTTGGGTTTCCGAACAGGGACAAATCCCGCGCCAAGATGGTAGGCGAGAGCCGGGCCAAAGATGAAGCCGCGGGCCTCGATGCCAAGCACCGCGTCGACCTTCTGCCCCTGGAAATGTTGAGTCATCCGGTCGATGACGGCCCGGAGACCGGCGGCGTCCTTGAGCAGGGTGGTGATGTCGTAAAAGAGAATGCCCGGCTTGGGAAAGTCCGGGATCTCACGAATGATCTTTTTGAGATCGTCATTGGCGGTGTTGGACATAGCGGTATCTGGTCTCCCTGGTGAGTTCTGGCGAAGGTCGAAACGACCTCAGTGATCGATGCGGAAATCGCGATAACGGCCGGTGACCGGGATGTCGGCCTCGTCGAGGTCGGTGACGGTGGCGAGGCTCGGGCCGGCGAGCAGGTCGTCTTTGAACTCACGGATCGCTTCGCGATCCCCCTCGGCGACGACCTCGACGCGACCATCAGGCAGGTTGCGGACGGTGCCAAAGACCTGATGGCGCGCGGCGGCGCGCAGGGTGAAGAAGCGATAGCCAACGCCCTGGACCGAACCGGAGATGATGAATCGACGCGCAACCATAGCCCGGATGATACAGACCTTCCCGGCGAGAGAGCAACCCGTCACGGGGTGGGATGAACCCAGGGCGCGCGATAAGGCCTGGCCAGCAGCTGGTTGGCGGCCGGATCTCCCATCACACGTTCCGTCTTCGCGTCCCAGGCGAGGGTGCGGCCAAGGGTGAGCGCGTGGTTGGCGAGGATGCAGCTGGCGGTGGAGATGTGGCCCTCCTCGATATCGGCGACGGGGCGACGACGCGTCTCGATCGCGCGGAGCAGATCGCGCATGTGGCCGCGAATCGCCGGAGCGACGTGCCGTTCGAGCTCTTTCTCGGTCCGGTCCTCCGGGTATTGATCCAATTCGTAGGCGACTTCCCGATGGACTGGTGCGTCATTCTTGTCGACGGGAATGAAGTCGTATCCCATGACACTCGCCTTGAGCGTCCCCTTCTCGCCATAGATCGTCAGGCCCCACGGGTATTTGGGATCGGGCGGCGTGCCGTAGGTGCGATGCTGCCAGACGACTGGAAAGTCGTCGAAGTCGAAGGTCGCTGTCTGGGTATCGGGGATGTTCGACTTGCTCTGCTTTTGAATGAGGATGCCGCCGCTCGACGAGATCCGTTTGGGCCACCCGAGGTTGAGCATCCAGCGAACGGTGTCGAGCATGTGGATGCACATATCCCCGACGATCCCATTGCCATACTCGGTAAAGGCCCGCCAGCCGCGCGGGTGAACCAGGCGGTTGTAAGGACGCAGTGGGGCCGGCCCGGTCCACAGCTCGTAATCGAGGTGATTCGGCGGAGCACTGTCCGGGGGATTCTCGCGCGTGCGCATATGGTAATAACAGTAGATCTCGACGAGGCCGATCTGACCAAGGCGCCCGGGTTTGATGATCTGCTCGATCGCCTCGATGAGGTGAGGGGTTGAGCGTCGCTGCGTTCCGACCTGCACGACGCGCTGGTGTCGGCGGGCAGCAGCGACCATGGCCTGGCCCTCGACAATGTCGACGCTGATCGGCTTCTGGACATAGACGTCGGCGCCGGCTTCGCAAGCGGCGATCATCGGGAGCGCGTGCCAATGGTCGGGCGTGTCGACGAGAACGATCTCCAGATCCTTCTCGCGGAGCATCTCGCGGTAGTCGTGGTAGAGACGGGGGGCCTTCTTCGACTCCTGGCGCGCGGCGACGATCTCCCCCGCCTCGGTCAGCAGCTTCTGATCGACATCACAGAGCGAGACGACCTGCGCGGGAACCACTTGCAGCAGTCGCAGCAGGTCACATTTGCCGTACCAACCGGTCCCGATCAACCCCCCGCGGGGGCGTCGACCCGCGAACTCATCCTGATAGCGCGCCTCGGCGCGTCGCCGCAGAACCGCCGGCGCTGCCACCAGCCCGGCTCCGTGCTGAAGAAATTGACGTCTCTTCATCATTGGGGGTTTGACTCCTTTGCTCTTCGCCGGGGCGAGCCCGGTGGGATCTGTACGGATCGATAGCGTGTAGACTCGTTGGTCTGATACCACAGTTCCTTCCCTCACGCAATGTTCCCCTCACCGATGCGAAGCGTCGACCACCCTCCCCGGCGTTGACCACACCGCCTGGCCCTACATGAACGTCTGGTACGCCTTGAAAGGATCGTTTTCGAGCGTTTTTTCCTGGCTGCCCTTCCGTCCATTCGGACAATCCCTTAGGATGAGTGCCATCGGATCAAGTCCAGGGTGTTCACCACACCAAACGAACCATCAGCACATAGAAGA
>JBEIJP010000023.1:0-13437 GCA_040380245.1 Acidobacteriota bacterium
CTGATGTTGCGGAATGACCACATCGTTTCCTCTCCAGACGATTCGGCTGCGGTTCCCATCGATCGCGGCGATTCTCTAAATCCCTACAGCACAACTCTTATGGTCGGTAACTGGTCCGCGACGAACCCTTTGGTCGGATCGGAACGCGAATTGCCTTGTCTTTGACGTGAATCAAAACATCGACGAGAGAACAGACGAGAGAGGCCAACCGGAGCGGATGAGAAGCAAACAGACGACGATCGCACGCGCCTTCGAGGCGAGAGGCATTGGGCTCCACACGAACCAGCTGGCGCGGGTGGTGGTGCACCCGGCGCCGGCCTACACGGGCTACCTCTTTCGCCGATCCGACCTGAACCTCTTCGAGATCCCGGCCACCCCGCAGAGCGTGACCCACGTCAGCTATGCGACGACGATCATGAAGTCCGGGGTGATGATCTCGACGATCGAGCACCTGCTCTCGGCCCTCTACGGGTGTGGGATCGACAACGCGCTGATCGATGTCGACTCGCTCGAGGTTCCAATTCTGGATGGGAGCAGCCGCGAGTGGGTCGAGCGGATCGCCGAAGCCGGGACGGCCGAGCTGATCGCGCCGCGCAACCACCTCCGCGTCCTCAAACGGATCGCGGTGGCGGAGAAAGACCGGACCATGTCGATCGAACCGGCTGACGAGTTTCGCATCGAGTGCGAGATCGACTTTCCCCATCCCATGATTGGTACCCAGCAGTACACGCTCTCTCTGAATGCGGATCGCTACCGGCAGGAGATTGCGCCGGCCCGGACCTTTGGCTTTCTTCACGAACTGGAGATGTTGCAGCGCAATGGGCTCGCGCGGGGAGGCTCGCTGGAGAACGCGATCGCGCTGACCGCCGAGGGCATTCTCAACCCGGAGCCGCTCCGGTTTCCGGACGAATTCGTGCGCCACAAGATCCTCGACATCATCGGGGACCTGGCACTCTGCGGGTTGCCGTTGTTGGGGGCTGTCCAGGCGGTCCGCTCCGGGCACGGCTTACATACGATGCTCCTCTCAGCCCTGTTGCGAGAGGAGAGCGCCTGGGAGATCACGGTCGCTCACTGAATCCGAAAGACGGGCGACGTGAGGCGGGCTGGCAAGAGGATCAGGTCCTCGAGCAGGCATCCGAGAATGGTGACGGCCGAGAGGAGCCCGAAGGATCCGATCGGCTCGAACTGCGAAACGGCGAAGATGGCAAAGGTCGCGGCGAGCGCGATATTGGCGTAGATGATGGGACGCCCCGAGAGGCGCATCGTCTCGATGATCGCCGCGGTGAGCGTCTCCTTCTCGGGCTGCAGGCGCCGGAAGCGGATGATGAACTGCACGGCATTGTCGACCGCCAGACCCAGCACGACACTGGCCACGAGACTCGTTGTCAGGTTGAGGGGAATTCCCACCCAGCCCATAAAACCAAAGAAGAAGAGAATCGGGATGAGGTTGGGCACCAGCGCCGTCAACCCGACCCGGAGAGAGCGAAAGAGGAGCGAGAGCATCCCAAAGATGGTGACCAGCGCGAGGCCGATGCTCAAGCGTTGCTCACCGGCAATTCGATCAGAGGTCCGGTTGAGGAGGACCATCGTGCCCGTGGCATAGACCCGGTGCGTCGGGAAGAGCTCCCTGCCTTTGGCCTCCAGTGTCTCGATCGCGCGGGCCATCGACTGGGACCCCGAGAGGTTGGAGCGGATGAAAATTCGTGTGACCCGAGTATCCTCCGAGAGAAATCCACGCACCACCGACTGCTCCCCGAGAAGCTCCCGAATGATGGCCGGATCGTCAGGCAACGCCTGATCCAGCCCCTCGCCCCCTGCCCTTCCTTCCCCACTGCTGACGAGGCTGTCCCCCGCGCCAAAAGCCCGATGAGCGTGCGCCAGAAAGTCGACCACCGAGAGGGTCCGGTCGATCCCCCGCCCCTCTTCATTTCGATAGCTCTCGGCGAACCGTTGCAGGTCTCGCAGACGACGGAGATCATCGGGGGAGGTCAGGCCGCCCGACGTCGGGTGCGTCTTGTCGGCCTCCGCGATGACGAGGTTGAAGGTCACCGCGCCGGAGAGCCGCTGATTGATCTCTGCCAGCCCGATGGTCGTCTCGGAGCGCTGCTTGAAGAAATGGAAGTAGTCAATGTCGATGACGATTCGCCAGGCCCCCATGAGGCTGACCAGAACAACAATGGCCGTCACCGCATAGAGGAGTGGCTGGTGCGTCGTCGCCCATTGGCCCAGCCGTTCGAGCAGTCCGACGGTGGGGCCGCCGAGTCCGATTCGAAAGGCGATCGGCTGGCGTCTGACCAGGAGCAGTCCCGCGGGAAGAAAGGTCAGCGAGAGGACCATGGTGATCGCCGCGCCGATCGCGGCATAGACCGCCGTCTCGCGAATCGCGGGGATCGTCGTCAGGGAGAGGGAGAGGAACCCGGCGATGATGGTCAGCGCGGAGACGATCACCGGGAGGGCAATGAAGCGCACCGCCTCCTCGATGATGATCGCCCGTGCGGAGTCGGGCTGACCGCCAGCTTCTCCCCGCGCCGCGGCGACCAGCCCGATCTGGTTGACAAAGTGGATCATGTAGGAGCAGCCGATCGCAATCATGACTTTCGGAAACATCAGGGCGAGGATTGTGAAACGAGCCTGCATCGCCGCCATCAACCCCAATAACCAGAGGAGACCAATCCCAATCGTTCCCAACGGCAGCAGGACGGCCAGACCGGAGCGAAAGCTTCGCCAGAGGAGGACGATCAGGAGGAGGACAGTCAGAGGAAGAAAGAGGCGAAGGTCCTGCTTGATGGCGGCGACGGCGCGCCACTGCGAGAAGGGATCGCCCGCGAAGTAACTCTCCGAAAAGTCGGCCGACCGGGTCAGGTCGTAGATCCGCGCGGTCACCGCGTGGCGCTGCGGGGTCGAAAGATCGGAATCGAGGAGGATGTTGAGGGCGGCCATCCGGCCATCTGGAGAGACGATCTGTCCGACGTAGAGACGATCGCGCAGCGCCTGCTCCCGAGCTTCCGTCAAGCGGGGGCCCTCGACGAGGGATGCCGGCAGCAGATCCTCAAGGGAGGCTCCGTCAGCCATCCGGCGCGCGTACGGAACATTGGCGAGGCTGAGAATCTCTTCGACCCCGCGCAGAGCGGCGATCTGTTGGTGGAGGCGACGCAGCTTCGCCAGGTTGGGAGGTGCGAAGACCTCCTCGGACACCACGGCGACGATCAGGAAATCGTCCGAACCGAAGAGCTGGCGTGCCTGCCGATAGTCGACCATCGGCTGCCCTTCCCGTTCGATGAAACTGAAGGGCGAGGCGTCGAGAGTGATTCCCCGTGAGAGTCCCAGCACGGCCAATACACTCACCAGGGCGACGATCAAGACTACCCCGCGCGGGGAGCCAACCACCATTCGCACCAGGCGGTCGATCCATTGACCGCTCATCGTGCTCCCCCTCGCGCGTCGATCAGACGCCCCGCCTCCGTCGTCAACTGCTTCAGTCGCTCCTCGCTGAAGGTGCTCTCGGGAAGTCCACGGTCGTACTCGACTCGGCGGATCTCCAATGTCAGCCGAAGTTGCTGCCCTGGATCGTCAATCGACAACCCGGTCAAGGTTTGGCGAGCGTCGATCGTCCGGATCTCTTCGACTTGAATCCGTTTCTGAAGAGTTCCAACCGCATCGAAGAGGTCGAAGCGCACGGGTTGGAGGGTCGACTCCTCGATCAGCACATCGATCCGGGGAAAGGCGAGCCCACGGTCCGGAATCTCTGTCAGGGGGAGGCGGAGACGGGAGACCCCGTCATCGACCACGCGTTCCGCCGTTCCCGCCTGGTAGCCCGTGAGTTCCATTCCGAGCAGCTCCTGAACGGTCACCTTCGCGTCCCGGAAGGTGAGTTGCCGGTTCGAAGACAACCGCGCCAGCCGACGCAAACCAGCGAGGTAGGAGAGGGCTACCGTCGGCTCGTCGGTCCGTTGCGTGGCCAGCAGGATCTTATTCCGATCCTCCAGCGGCGCGAGAACCTGCAGGAACGTCCGCTGCTCATTGGCGTCCTGGCGCCGCTGCAAGCGAAGATCGATCTGCTCCGGCGGCTTGCCTTCGCGGGTGGCGGTCAACCGCATCTCGGCGGTCAGATCCTTCGCCCCATCGTAGGTCTGCAACCGGGTGAGGAGGGGCTGCAGATCAGGAATCGGGGGGGGAGTGGGCTGTCGCTGCCCCCTCTCCCCGCCCACCCCGGAGGAGAGGCTCTCCCCTCCTCCGGCCTCTCGGCAAGCCGTCAGTACCCAGACCATCCCGGCCATCAATCCAACCATTGCCAAGCCGTGGAAGGTCCACGTACCTACCAGAGATCGATTCCTGTTCATGGCGCCCCTCGAAAAAAGAACCATCCGGTGTGGAGTGAGAGTTGAGCCCACCCCGCCTGGCTAGGCGCGCAAGCCCTCGCGGGTGCGATCCCAGTAGACAGGACGATTCTGACTCGCCGCGAGGTTGATCATATGGGGCACCGCCGCCGCGCGATGGCCCGTGAGGGCGTCTTCCACCGGTTGCTGCCGGGAGCGGACCGCCTTCTCGAAGCTCTCGAAATGGAGCGTCGTCGTGTCTCGCCCGACCCCACGCCAGCTCTCTTCCTGCGCCTGCACCTCTGGATCCAACTGACCCGGTCGCTCCCTGGCGATCACCTTGGGATCTCGATAGTAGGCCTTCCGCAGTTCGCTCGGCCAGGAATCGACAATCCATCCATTGTCGTCGCCGCCCCCCTCCGAAACGATCGTCATTCGCCGGCCCAGCGTCATCGAGCCTTCCGTCCCAAGGATCTGGAACCCCTGCTCGCCGGCCGACTGGTTGTTGAACGTCCCGCTGAGGTTGACGGTAAAGCCTTCCGGGTACTGCAGAATCGCGTTGATCGTGTCGCCCGTGTCGCGGCCATCCTTCCATCGGTAGAGCGAACTGGACGCCATGACCATCTCCGGCGCCTGGGCTTTCATAATGTAGTGGATCGTCGTCATCAGGTGCACAAAGAGATCGGTCGCCATCCCACCCGAGTAGTCCTGAAAGCAGCGCCAACGGAAGAAACGTTCCAGACTGAAGGCTCGCTTGGGAGCCGAGCCGAGGAACATGGGCCAGTTGACGGTCTGCTCGTTGGCATCGGGTGGAATTGGATAGACCCAGGCGCCGCCAGCAGAGTTCCGATTGACGCTGGCCCGGATCATGGTGATCTGGCCCAGCCGCCCGGAGGCGATGATCTCCCGCGCCTTCGCCTGGAGCGGGGAGCTGATGTTCTGACTGCCCACCTGCAGAATACGTCCGTACTTCTTGACCGCCTCGATGATCTCCAGGCCCTCGGCGACCGTGTAGGCGAGAGGCTTTTCGAGATAGATATCCTTGCCTGCCTTGAGCGCCGCAATGGCATGGTCCTTGTGCCAGTGGTCGGGCGTTCCGATGTAGACGGCGTCAATATCCGGTGCGGCGAGCAGCTCGTTGTGATCCCGGTAGACCTTGGCCCGGTTGCCGGTTCGCTCGACAGCCCGCTGAATCCGGCCTTGATAGGCATCACACATGCCGACAATCTCGAAGCCAGGCATGCCGAGCACGTCGTCCATCACCTGATGAGCCCGCGCTCCCACTCCGATGAAGCCGAGCGTGATCCGGTCGTTCGGACTTCCCTGTCGATCTACCCGACGGGCATCTGCCCGCCCCGTCATCGTGCCAGCCCCGATCACCGCCCCGGTGACGGCACTCTGGCGCATAAACTCTCGTCGGTTGATCTTCTCAGCCATGGTGATGCTCTCCTCCAAAGAAAAGAATAGGTTCAGGATGTCGACAAGACAGGCGTGGACAGGGTACCCGGGCTCGATGGGATCACCGTCCTCCCCTCTCCGCACCCTTCTGGGAGCTCCTACCCAACGGTAGGGAGCGGTTCGGCCAGCAGCTGCTGGATGAAGGATTCGTATTCCGCCTTCAGTCGGACGTGACGCTCTCCGGTGGCCCTTCCCTCAAAGCCAGTATGGATCCGCTTGACCGTGCCATCCCGCCCGACAAAGATGGTCGTGGGGTAGGCGCCAAAGTCGACCAGTTGGGGCAGTCTCCGGGCGATCTCTCCGTCCTCGGTCGTTCCGGCCAGCAGGATCGGATAGGTCAGCTGGTGACGACGGGCGAAGATTCGCAACTGATCCGTGTCGCGCACCGGGTCACCGGTGTACTCGAAGGCGAGCGCGACGACCTCGAGCCCCTGTTCTCGGTAACGCTCGTAGTAGCTCTGGAGCAGCGGAGACTCCTCGTGACAGTTGGGGCACCAGCTGCCAGTGATCGAGAGGACGACCACCTTGCCCTGGAATCGCGCGTCGGTCGAGGAGACGAGCTTCGCTTCGAGGTCCGGAAAAGCGAAGCGAAAGGGCTCCTCCGGATTGCGCAGATGGGTGTAGGTGTCAGGATCGGGCAGCGTCGCCACCATCTCGCGATTGGCCTCTCCCAGTCGCTCGGCGATGACTGGCCGTTGGGGATCGAAGAGCCCAAGGTCGATCCGCCCCTCCAGTCGGCCATCAGGTCGCAGGTTCGCCTGGAAGACTCGGCCATTGATGCCGTCAAAGCGGTTGAGCACCAGCCGCGTCCCGTCGAAACGACCCGTCAACTGCCCCCAATCTCCGCTCACGGGGATGAACGTCCCGTCGACTCGCTCCCCGTTCTGCCGAAAGGTAGCACGCCAGTAGCGCTGCGCCGGCGGGGCTCCGACCGCCAGCACCCACTCGCCGGTCAAGGGGCCCCTGGCCTCATCCATGGGACGCGGGACCTCCCGGGCAGAGAGCCGCTCACCGCGGAGAGCGCGTCGCAATTGCTGACGTTGCCACTGCCGGGTGTACTCCCCCTCCAGACGATCCTTGTCCAGGCGGGCCGTCAATCGGCCATCGTAGTAATCGAAGAGGAGGGTCAGCGACTTTCCATCCCAGCTGGCGCCAGTCGAGAGGGTTCTGTCTTCCCCATTGAGAAAGGCCCCCACCAGTTGGTCCCCCTCCCGGGTCACTTCGAGCGTGAAGAAGACCGCCTCTCCAGACGGATTGGTCACGGTTCCCTGCCAGATCCCAACCGGATCGTTCCCCTCTCCGCGGCACCCGGAGAGCCAGAGGCATGCACCCCAATAGCAGCAGATGTGAGATCAATCTGCCTGTCCGCGCGGTCTTCATCTTCTTCCGTCCTCCGAATCTCAATCGCCCAATCCCCCAATCCAAAAGATACTTGCTTTTCTGTTCCCGACGATCTGCCGGCTGAAAGAGGTCAACAGGACAATCTTGATCAAACCGATTGAACGAGCGGGCTGGCGGCCCGGGGTCGGACCACCTGGTCCACCCCTGCCACAGATCATCCAGGGAGGGACTGCCCCATCCGAGGGGCTACCGCGGTTTGATCTCGCGAGCGGTCTGGTGAGGGGCCGACTCGACGGCAATCCGCAATCGATCGATGACATCCGCGCAGAGTTGATCGTAGTCCGCTTCGAGGGTGAATCCAGCAGCATTGCTGTGCCCGCCCCCTCCAAAGGCCTCGGCGACCCGCGAGACATTGACCCGGTTCTTCGAGCGGAGGCTGACCCGGTAGGTCGAGGGCAGCACCTCCCGAAAGAAGGCCACGGCCTCGACGTCCCCGATCGTCAACGGGTAGTTGATGATGTTGTCGGAGTCCTCTTCCGTGGCCTCTGCCCCCTGCATCATCTCCTGGGTCATCTGGATCCAGGCAATCCGTCCAGTCTCATCCCGACGGAGCGTCGAGAGAACCGCGCCGATCAACCGAATTCTTGCGTACGGATAATTGTAGAAGATGGCCTGCGAGAGCTTCGCCGGCTGGGCCCCGTTCTTGACCAGCTCACTGGCAATCTTGAAGGTCCGTTCGGTAGTGTTGGAAAAATGGAACGACCCGGTATCGGTGAGGAGGGCCGCATAGACACAACCAGCAATCTCGGGGGTGATCCGGACTCCGATTGCCTTTGCCAGATTGTAGATCATCTCTCCGACCGCCGCAGCGGTCGAGTCGATCCAGTTGAGGTCGCCAAAGAGGGCTGTCGTCGAATGGTGATCGATGTTGACGACGAAGTAGTCGCTCAGGCTGGGCAGGCCCGGACGGGTCACATCGCTGCACTCGATGACGAAGACGGCGTCGTAGGGGCGGTCAAGATCCTGGACTACCCGGACCTGGTCGCTCCCCGGAAGACGCGTGTAAGCCTGGGGAACTTGATCGCAGATGACCACCTCCGCCTCTTTCTGAAGCCCTTTCAGAATCCAGCAGAGGGCCAGCGAGGATCCGAGGGAGTCGCCATCCGGTCGGATGTGCGACGTGATCGCGAACCGGTCGTGCCTCTCAATCAGATCTATCACCTGTCCGAGCATGCCGCCCCCGTCTCGACTAATCTTCTGGCAATTCCCGCGTGATTCCCTCGATGAGTGTCACCATCCGATCCCCTTCTTCGATCGAACGGTCCTCGACAAAGGTGAGTTCCGGTGTATGGCGCAGGCGAATCCGCGCCCCGAGGAGTCGACGGATGAAGGGCACGGACTCCCCCAACGCCGCCAGGGCCGCTGATCGCTGCTCGTCAGAGCCAAAGAGGCTGATCCAGACACGGGCCTGACGCAGATCCGGCGTCATCTCGACGCTCGTCACCGTGACGAGACCGGGCAGATCATCCCGCAATTCGCGGGCAAAGATCGCGCTGATCTCCGCCCGAATCTGCTCGCCCAACTTGTGACGTCGATACTGCATCCCGCTTCCGTCTCCCGGTTCACCCTGATTTCACCGCTCGAGCGACCTCTGGTTCAGCGACCATTCCTGTTCTCCGCGACCGAAAACCCGTGCCCACGGAGAGAGATCAGAGCTGGGTCGGGGCCACCTTCTCGGTGATGTAGGCCTCGACGACATCCCCGATCTTGTAGTCGGAGAAGCGTTCGACGGTCAGTCCGCACTCGTAGCCCTGCTGGACCTCGGCGACATCCTCCTTGAAACGACGGAGGCTGCCCAGCTGACTCTCGAAGATGACGACATTGTCGCGAATCAAGCGGGCGAGCGCGCCGCGCTTGAGATAGCCGTTCGTCACCATACACCCGGCAATCGCGCCAATCTTCGGAACACGGATGACATCGCGGATCTCGGCCTTGCCGATGACCTGCTCGCGTGTCGTCGCGTCCATCAATCCGAGCATCGCGCCGCGGATCTCTTCCTCGACCTTGTAGATGATCGAGTGGAGACGGACATCGACCTGTTCCTGACGGGCGATCTCCTCGGCGCGGGTCTCAGGTCGGACATTGAAGCCGATGATGACGGTGACGGCGCCGGACTCGGTCGCCTGCGAGGCGCTCGCCAGCAGGACGTCCGACTCGGTGATGGCGCCTACGCCGGAACGGATGATCCGAACCTTGACCTTGTCGGTCGAGAGCTTGAGCAACGTGTCTTTGAGTACCTCGACGGAGCCTTGCACGTCCGTCTTGAGAATGACGAGCAGTTCCTTGACGGCCCCTGCCTCCATCTGGAGGCGCAACTGGTCGAGACCACGTGCGGCGGAACGGGCGAGCGCGGCGGCCCGGGCGTGGGATTGCCGATAGCCAGAGATCTGCTGCGCCTTGGAGATCTCGTCGACCACCTGGAACTGGTCTCCCGCGGCGGGGACGCCCTCCAAACCGAGCACCTCGACCGGAGTCGCCGGACCTACCTGATCGACCCGCTCTCCGCGGTCGTTCATCAACGCGCGCACTTTCCCGAAAAAGTTTCCGACGATGAATGGCTCGCCGACACGGAGGGATCCATTTTGAATGAGGACCGTCGCGACGGCGCCGCGTCCCCGATCGAGCTTGGCTTCGAGCACCGTCCCGGTAGCGCGGCGACGGGGGTTGGCCTTGAGCTCGATGACGTCGGCCGTCAGAAGGATCATCTCCAGCAGCCCCTCGATATTGATCCGATTCTTGGCCGAGACTTCGACCATCTCTGTGTCCCCGCCCCAGCTGGTCCAGAGCAGTCCCCGGTTGGCCAGCTCCTTGCGAACTCGATCCGGGTTGGCGTCGGGCTTGTCGATCTTGTTGATCGCCACGATGATCGGCACTCCCGCGGCGCGGGCGTGCTCGATCGCCTCGACCGTCTGCGGCATGACGCCGTCATCGGCCGCGACGACCAGGATGACGATGTCGGTGACGCGGGCCCCGCGGGCACGCATCATGGTGAAGGCTTCGTGTCCGGGCGTATCGAGAAAGACGACGCGGCGAAGCGCCTCAGGCTGATCCGGGTTGGGAACCTCGACCGAGTAGGCGCCGATGTGCTGCGTAATGCCGCCGGCCTCTCCCTCTGCCACCCGTGCCGAGCGAATCGCGTCGAGCAGACTCGTCTTGCCGTGATCGACGTGGCCCATCACCGTCACGACCGGGGCCCGCAGATCAGTGTCCTCCATCACTTCCGGCGTGATCTCGAACTCTGACTCGATCAGCATGTCCTCGAACTCACCGTAGGTCACCTCCCAGCCATACTCTTTTCCAATCTCGACGGCCAGCTGCGGATTGATCGGCTGATTGATGGTCGCCATGATCCCCCGCTGCATCAACTGCGAAACCAGATCGCGCGGCTTCGCCTGGATCTTCTCAGCAAACTCGCGGACAGAACTCCCCTCGACGAGGCGCAAGGGTCTCAGCTCGGTCGGTAACTGCCGGTCGACGGGCTGGGCATAGGGCGCGATTCGCCGGGGAGCTTGACGTTGCTGTCCCTCCTGCTCCTTCTCTTTGCGTTTCTGATGGCGACCCTGCGGGCGTTGATCCTTCGGGGGGATGTAGACTTTGACCTGTTGCGCGCCGGAGGGAAGAATATGAACGCCCTTACCCTGATCGGCCCGGGCGGTCGCCGACTCCCGCCCTGCGTCGCGGGAGACAGGTTGTCTGCCAAAACGGCCTGTGGGCGCGGTGGAGGGGGCAGGTCGGGTCCGGGGAACCACTACCGGCACGGGCGCGGGCCGCGTCGGCGTTGCCAGCCGACGAACTACGGTTCCTTGCGGAGCGGGTTCAGGCGCTTTGGGAGCGCGGGGAGGACCCGGAGGAAGATCCGGGGCAACTTTCTCACCCCCTGCCTCGCCAGCGGCAACGCCTTCTGCGCCAACCAGTGCCGGCGAAACAGTCGCTCCCACCTCCCCGGCCTGCGGTGCGGCCTCGGGTGTCGACGGTATCGTCTCACTTGGACGGGAGGAGGGCGGCGTCAGCTTTCGCGTCAGAAGACGGGAGCTTCCCGGAGGTGCGGTGGGAGGAGCCTGCCCTTCGGTGGGGGAGGGAGCCGGCTCCGCTGGCGCGACTGCTGCCGGTGCGGATAGCACCGGGGCCACTGCCTCGTCAACGCGCTGCTCGATCTCGGCCGCGACCGGGGTTGCCAGGGGCGACGGCACGGCGGGCACTGGAACAGGGGCCGCGGAAGGCGGCTTGAGAATGCGAACTTGCGTCGTGGGCGCTTTCCTTTCCTCAGCGCCCGGCCCAGCAACGCCAGCCGTCTCCGGGGCGGATCCCACCGCCGGAGCGGATGGAGCAACGACCTCTTGTTCAGGTGTTGGAGCCGGCTCAGGCGCCACGGCCTGGCTCGGGATAGGGTGCTTGATCAGTCGTGCCCTCGGGGAGGCGGCGGTGGGCTCCTTCTTCGGGTAGTACTTCTCACGGATCCGCGCCGCAATGACATCATCTACCGAGTTAGAGGCGACATTGACGTCAACCCCCATCATTCGGGCGTCGTCGAGTACCTTCTTGCTTTCCAGTTTGAGTTCCTTCGCTAAATCGTAAATTCGAACCTTGTTCCCCATTGATACCTTTCAGAAAGAACAGCGCTCACTTCACCAACCGCCCTGCTGGGGGAACGGTTTGCGGATCCCACCGGCGCTGCCCTCAGGTGAGGAACAGTTACAATCGCAGCCTCAGCGCGACTGTGCCTCGGGATCTTCCCCGATCCATCCCCTGGCCCAAATCTGCCGCTGGGGGACGGGATAAGCGCGGATTGTGCAGGAGAGGCCTAGACATGAGGCTCTTCCGTTGCTTCGCGCTCTTGATTGTCGTCCAAATTCTCTTCGACCTGGTCTTCCTCGACCGGCTCCCCCTCTTCGAGATCGCTTGGGTCGGCCTCGGCCGGAGTCTCCTGCTCGGCGTGGTGCCGACGCGCCTCGGTGATGGCAATCGCCATATCGAGGAGATCCTGTGCATCGTCGATACTCAAGTCGAGCCATTCAGAGATATCGTCGACCGTCGACTCCGCCAGTTGTTCGATCGTCTCGATGCCGTGCTCCGCCAGAATGGCCGAGTCGTTGAGCGAGATCCCCTCGATCGACGATAGCGGCACCACGCTCGCACTGATCATCTGCTCCATCTGAGAAGCGATCTCCCGCTTCATCTCTTCTTCGCTGCGAATGTCGATGTCCCAGCCAACCAGACGAGCCGCGAGCCGCACGTTCTGCCCCCGCTTGCCGATGGCCAGACTCTGCTGCTCGTTCTCGACCGTCACCTGGAGCTTGCGATGCTCGAAGTCGGTGACCGTCACACGACTGACCTTGGCTGGCGAGAGGGCGTGCGCCGCAAAGATGGCAGGGTCTTCCGACCACTCGATGATGTCGATCTTCTCCCCGCGCAACTCCCGGATGATCGACTGGACACGTGACCCCTTCATGCCGACGCAGGCTCCGACGGGATCAACGTCCCGCTCATTGGAGACAACCGCGATCTTGGCGCGATCTCCCGGCTCGCGAACCGCCGCTTTGATGACCACCGTGCCATCGTAGATCTCCGGCACCTCCATCTCGAAGAGGCGCTTGAGCAGCTCCGGACTGGTTCGGGAGACTTCAATCTGCGGCCCCTTGGCCTCCCGGTGGACATCGTGGACGACGACCCGGATGCGCTCGCCTTGTGTGAAGGTTTCGATCTTCGATTGCTGGGACTTCGGCATCATGGCTTCAATCCCGGTGCCCAGGTCGATGATGACTTTGCCACCCTCGAAGCGCTTGACGAAGCCATTGAGGAGCTCACCCACCCGACCGATATACTCCTCGTAGATCATATTGCGCTCGGCTTCGCGCACTTTTTGGAGGATGATCTGCTTGGCAGTCTGGGCGGCGATCCGCCCGAGATCCTCCATTGGGCGGGGCAACTCGAGCATGTCGCCCACTTCCGCGCCTTCCCCCACCTCCGCATTGGCTTCACTGACGGTCATTTCCCGGGATGGATCGGTCACCTCCTCGACGACCGTCTTGACGGCGTAGAGCTCAATGATGCCGGCCTCTGGGTTGTACCTCGCGTGAAGATCCTCGTTCGACTTGAACTGCTTGCGGGAGGCAGTGACGACCGCGTCCTCGATCGCGCCGATAATGACCTGCGGATCGATCTTCTTTTCCTTGCTGAGGAAATCGATGTTCTGTGCAATCGAGCTTAGTGCGTTCATAGCGATTATTAGTGGGAAGAATAGGACGAATAGGAAGAATAGGAC
>JBEIJP010000024.1:0-13401 GCA_040380245.1 Acidobacteriota bacterium
ATGGGCGTCGGCGGCGACGAAGCGGCGCTCTGGGCGGGCGCCCAGGATGAGCGATTCGCGCTGGTCATCGCCAATGAGAGCGGCGAGGGCGGGGCTGCGCTCGCGCGACGCAATTTTGGAGAGACGGTCGAGCGGATCAACACCTCCTTCCCACACTGGTTCTGCGGAAACTACAAGCGCTTCAGCCGCCAAGTCGCCGCCCTCCCCATCGATCAGCACCAGCTGATCGCCCTCATCGCGCCGCGTCCGATCTACATCGCCAGCGCCGCCGAGGACCTCTGGGCGGACCCGCGGGGAGAGTTCCTCGCCGGGGTCGGCGCCGATCCCGTCTATCGACTGCTCGGGACCGATGGGCTGGCCGTTCGCGGGATGCCAGGCATCGAGGAACCGGTCCACTCGACGATCGGCTACCACCTGCGGGCCGGCAAGCACGATGTCACCCGCTACGATTGGGAGCAGTTCCTCCGCTTTGCCAACCGCCACCTGCGGCCATAAAAATCGCGGGGATCTCTGGAATCCGGAGCTAAGCCCCCGTCAGATCGCGACCGGGGCGGAGATCGGCGGGTGGGATTGGTAGTTGAGCAGGGTGAAGTCTTCGTAGGTGAAGGCGAAGAGGTCGGTCACCTCAGGATTGAGCCGCATCTCCGGGAGGGGATAGGGAGTCCGGCGGAGCTGCTCGCGAGCCTGTTCGAGGTGGTTGCGGTAGAGATGGGCGTCGCCGAAGGTGTGGATGAACTCGCCCGGCTGCAGCCCGGTGACCTGCGCGACCATCATCGTCAGGAGCGCGTAGGAGGCGATGTTGAAGGGGACGCCGAGGAAGAGGTCGGCCGAGCGTTGATAGAGCTGGCAGGAGAGCCGCCCCTGCGCGACATAGAACTGGAAGAGAACGTGGCACGGCGCGAGCGCCATCCGGTCGAGTTCCCCGACGTTCCAGGCGCTGACAAGCAGTCGTCGCGAGTCCGGCTGGGTGTGGATCGCCGCGACCACCTCTCGCAGCTGATCGATCGTCCGCCCATCGGCGGTCGGCCAGGACCGCCACTGCGCGCCGTAGATCGGCCCGAGATCGCCCTTCTCATCCGCCCATTCGTCCCAGATCGTTACGCCGTGGGCGTGCAGCGAGGCGACATTGGTCTCTCCCCGCAGGAACCAGAGCAGCTCGTGGAGGATCGATTTGAGGTGGACCCGCTTGGTGGTCACCAACGGAAATCCAGCCGCCAAATCGAAGCGCAGCTGGTGGCCGAAGATCGAGAGGGTCCCCGTGCCGGTCCGATCCTCTTTGGCGACCCCGTGGTCGAGGACATAGCGCATCAGATCCAAGTATTGCTGCACAACGGCTTCCCTTCCCTGCTCCTCCGATGAGACTTCCCGGAGAGACCGACCTCCGCGTGGGACGTTGACGCCCCTTGCCGGGTCCGGTAGAGTAACGATTGGTTTGCAAGCGACCGTGATGGAGACAAGCCCCACCCTGCGCCCACTTCTGAATTGAATCTGCAGGGTACCATATGGCTCGCCGAGTTCGAGAGTGTCCCAGAGCTGAAATGGGCCGCCTCGCCAGCTCACCCCGCAGGTCGCCACCTCCCTTCCCGGCTGGCACCGCCAACAGATCGGCCCTTCGAGCGTCGAGGGGATCATCCCCCAATCGGCCAGGTTTGTCCTTGAACCAAGAACTGAATGAGGATTTAGATGGAAACCGTACCCACCGATCGCCCTCTTCCCAGCCGCATCGAGCGTCTGCACGAGATCTCCCGCAATCTCTGGTGGACGTGGCAGCCCAATGCCCGCAATCTCTTCAGCCACCTCGACAAGGGGCTGTGGATCGAATGCAATCACAATCCCGTCAAACTGATGCAGCGACTGAGCGAGGAGCGGCTCCGGGAAGTCGCCGAAGACCCGATCTTTCTGCGCTACTACGACGGACTAGTCGCCGTGCTCGACAATACGCTCACCCGACAGACGACATGGTTCGCGCGCCGCCACCCCGAGCACCTCCACCAGACGATCGCCTACTTCTCGGCGGAGTTTGGGCTCCACATCTCCCTCCCGATCTACTCGGGGGGCCTGGGAGTCCTGGCGGGGGATCACTGCAAGGAGTCCTCGGACCTCGGACTGCCGCTCGTCGGCGTCGGCTTCGTCTATCCCCTCGGGTATTTCAAACAGAAGATTACCGCCGAAGGCCGGCAGGAAGCGATCTACGAGCGCTTCGATTACGCCGCCGCCCCGATCGAGCCCGTCTTCTCCCGTGAGGCGGGAACAGGCCCCTTCCGGCTGGAGATCGGCGGCCAGGCGCTCTTCCTGGCGGTCTGGCGGGTGCGGGTCGGCTCGGTGACGCTCTACCTGATGGATACGGACGTCCCGGAGAACGAACCGTGGGATCGGGAACTCTCGGCCAGCCTCTACGGCGGAGATCAGGAGACCCGAATCCGGCAGGAGATCGTCCTCGGCATCGGCGGGATTCGGCTTCTGCGGGCGCTCGGGATCGAGCCTGCCGTTTGCCATGCCAACGAGGGCCACGCCGCGTTCATGATGCTGGAACGGGTACGCCTGCTCGTCGAACAGGGACTTCCCTTCCACGAAGCCGCGGAGAAGGTCCGCGAAACGACCGTCTTCACCACCCATACGCCGGTCCCGGCGGGCCACGACGCCTTCCCCTTCCACCTCGTCGAGAAGCACTTCGAGCGCTACTGGGGGGAACTGGGGCTCGATCGGCGGGCCTTCCTCAGCCTGGGAGAGCATCCGGATGGCTACGGCGGCGTCAACTTCAATATGACCGCTCTCGCGATGAGACTCTCCGGCCATCGTAACGGAGTCAGCCGGCTGCACGGCGAGGTCTCTCGGGAGATGTGGCACTCGCTCTGGCCAGACCGTCCCGTCGCAGACGTGCCGATCGGCCACATCACCAACGGCGTCCATACCCCTTCCTGGGTCGCGCCGGAGCTCGACCGGCTCTACACGCGCTATCTTGGCTACGATTGGCGCCACCACCTCGATGACCAGACCCTCTGGGATCGGGTACTCGACATCCCGGATGAGGAGCTGTGGGCCATCCACGGCGAACTGAAAGGGCACCTCCTGCGCCTGATGCGGGAACGGATTCGGCAGAGCTGGGTGCGCGACGCTGTTGGCCCCCTGCGCGCGCTGACCGCCGGCCCCTTCCTCGATCCGCAGGCGCTGACCATCGGCTTTGCCAGGCGCTTCGCCACCTACAAACGGGCGTTGCTGATCTTCTCCGATCTCGCCCGACTGATCGGACTGCTCAACAGCGAATTCCGTCCGATCCAGATCATCTTCGCCGGCAAGGCCCACCCCGCCGATCTGCCCGGCAGCTCGATGATCCAGGAGATCAACCGACTGGCGCGCGAACACAACCTCGCCGGGCGCATCGCCTTCATCGAGGACTACGATATGCGCGTCGCCAAGTACCTGGTCCGGGGAGTCGACCTCTGGCTCAACAACCCCCGACGCCCCCTCGAAGCCAGCGGCACGAGCGGACAGAAGGCCTCGCTCAATGGAGTGCCCAACTTGAGCGTGCTCGACGGCTGGTGGGACGAGGGCTATCGGAAGGTCAATGGCTGGGCGATCGATCCGCCTGTTCCACCGCATGCCTCCCAGGAGGCCCGGGATACCGCCGAGGCCGCCGAGATCTACCGCCTGCTGGAAGAGCAGGTCGTCCCCCTCTTCTTCGACCGAGATCGGCAGGGAGTACCCCGCGGCTGGGTCCAGGTCATGAAAGAGGCGATCCGCACCAATGCCCCGCTCTTCAGTACCCGCCGGATGGTCCGGGAATACGCCGAGAAGATGTACCTCCCGGCCATGCGGGCGAATGGCTCCCGGTCCTGAGCCTCCGACAACGAAGAGCCCACCGGGGAAAGAAGCTCGCCTTCTCTCCCCGATGGGCTCTCTAATCGTCCTGCGGAAGGACCCGTCTCGTCTCGGAAACTACTTGGTCTCACTCAGCGAAGTGACGGCGATCTTGTTTCCGTCGACCTTGCCCTCCACCTCGAAGACCGCTCCGCTCTCCTTCGCGCTCTTCTCCAGGGCCGCCTTGGCGAGCTCGCAGCCCTTCTCGTCGAGCTCATAGAACTTGCCATCAGAGTAGAGACCGTAGCAGCTCGCCTTGCAGTTCTCCATCAACGCACACTTGCGCGTATGCTTCGAGGCGGCTGTCTGCGGGTCATCGCTCTTGCTGACTCGCGCCGAACAGGCCTTGTCCACGAGATGTCCACTAAGTTTCTTGCTTCCACCCTGGGCCAGCCCTTCCCCCGTCGCCGAGAGGAGCAGCAGCAGCCCAACCAGAAGAGAGCCCGCGACCTGAATCGAAGGACGCATCATCGAACGAATGGCAATCATTTGTCGCATCGGGAGTTATTTCCTTTCCTGAAGATCGGACCGCGAAGGTCGGATCCAGTAGACCTGACCGTCCAGAAGAATCCGGTGAAGCCCGGAGACGAACCAGGGATCAAAGACAGGGACGATTCCCCTCGATGATCCCGGTTCAGCAAACTTCCAATACATAATACAAGGGCATTATAAAGCGCGAGGGGTCCGGTACTGCTCATACCGACGGGTAGGCTCATACTTGCTGGTGGAGACGGCAAGATCCTTGGACGGGGGGCCTTCCAATCGAATGATCTCGATCGCTTCCTGATAGACGCGCTCGAGATTCTCCGGCTGGAACCCGTTGTGTCGACAGGCACGTATATGGTCACGAACAATCTGCTCAACGGCGTCGCGCCCGACCTCGTCCAACTCCTGGAGCGCGCGTAAAGCATGGGATGACAGTTTCATTACCAAATCACCAGTCCTTTCCAGTTTCAATAGTTCCAGATCCAAATGGATTCTTGAAGGGAAGTTCCACCCTGATCTCCCGGTTCGGTCAACATCAAAAATTCAAAAATTGACCAATCGGAGACAGATCAAACCCAGGCTAAGCCCAAGGTGGGCCAGAGGCCTCCCCGAAGGGTTACCCCTTTATTTGTGGTTATTTATAGAATCCCAGGTAAATTCCAGCGGAGTGTACCACAAATTGTGTCGGTGTCTATACATTTTTTTACAGGATCTTGTCAATTTGGTGTCGCCAGGCACAAGCGGTGGTGGACGAAGCGAGGAAACCGGTTGAAAAAGATAAGGTTACGAGAGCAGCGGATGCGGGATACCGGGAACGGAGCGCGGGTGACGTGGGGACCGCGGACCATCTGGCGTGCCCGGCGTGCTAAGATAAGCCGGTCCGAGAGGGGGGGGAGCAGAGCAGGAGGGACGGGAAATGATCCGGGTAGCCGCCTCGACGTATCTCAATTCAGCGCCACTGGTCGACAGCTTCGCGCGGGGCCGTCTGCGAGAACAATACAGTTATCTGGGAGACACGGCGCCCTCGCGTTGCGCGGCCATGCTGGCGGAAGGGGCGTGCGAGATCGCCCTGATCCCGGTCATCGAGTATCAACGAATCCCAGGGTTGCAGGTCCTGCCCGGGTTGAGCGTCGCCTCGAAAGAGCGAGTGCGAAGCGTCCTGCTGGCCTCACGGCGCCCCCTCGGGGAGATCCAGAGTCTGGCCCTCGACAGCCGCTCGCGCACCTCGCAGGCATTGGTGCGCATCCTCCTGCGTCATCGCTACGGGGTGGGTGAGGTGAGATTGTCGGAGCGCACGCCGGAAGGAGTGGCGGAGTGCGGCCGGATCCTCGCGGAGAGCGACGCCGCCCTGGTGATTGGCGACCCGGCGATGCGACTGGAAGCGGCCATCCAACAGGGAGACGGCCTCGGCTGGTGGAAGGGTCAGCTCTACGACCTGGCGACGGAATGGCGCGCGATGACCGGCCACCCCTTCGTCTTTGCCGTCTGGGCGGCGCGCGCCGAGCGGCTGCCGGATCTCCCACGAGTCCTGGCCGATTTTGAGCAGGCGCGGGCGGAGGGGCTCGCCGAGCGCGATCGGATCGCCGCTGAATACGCCGCCAGCCTCGGACTGCCCGTGAAGGACCTCTTCGACTACCTGACCGGCAATGTCCATTATCGGCTCGACCAGGACGACCTCGCCGGACTGGAGGCCTACTACCGGCTCGCTCTGGCGGACGGTCTCATCGAATCGTACCGGCCGCTCCACTTTCTCGGCGAGGCCCCCCCGAAAGAGCCCGCCGCCCTGCCCTTTCCGACGCCGGACGCCGTCTCCGCCTATGCCTGAACTCCCTGCACCAGCCGGACAGACACCGAAGGAGAACCTGATGGCTCCCAATCCCTCATTCAAAATGGTCGTGCTGGCTGGCGGCGTTGGCGGATCGAAACTGCTGGTCGGATTACAGCAGCTGCTGCCGGAGGACCAACTGACGGTCATCGTCAATACCGGGGACAACATCGAGCTCTTCGGGCTCTACATCGCGCCGGACATCGACATCGTCACCTACACGCTGGCCGGCGTCGTGCGGACCGAGATGGGATGGGGAATCGAGGGCGATACCTTTGCCTGCCTGGAACGGCTGGTCGCCTACCACGGGGAGGAGCGGTGGTTCAATCTGGGGGACAGGGATCTGGCGACCCACCTCTACCGCACCCAGTTGATGCGGGAAGGGATCGCGCTGCACGAGGTGACGGACCGGATCCGGCGCCACTTTGGTCTCGGGATGACGATCCTGCCGATGAGCGACCAGCACACTCCGACGACAGTGCTGACGACGGAAGGGCCGCTCCATTTTCAGGAGTATCTGATCCGGCGGCGGACGGAGCCGAAGGTCACCGGACTGTGCTTCGAGGGGATCGAGATGGCCCGTCCCGCCCCGGGCGTGCTCGACGCCATCGCCACTGCCGATGCCATCGTACTGGCGCCGAGCAATCCCCTCATCAGCCTGGGCCCGATCCTCGCCGTCCCGGGGATCCGCGAGGCCCTGCAGGCCCGGAAAGGGGTCTCCCTCGCCGTCAGCCCGATCATCGGTGGGCGCTCCCTCAAAGGACCGACCGACCGCATGCTGCGCGATCTCGGGATGGAGGTCTCGGCGACGACGGTCGCCAATCTCTTCCACGACATCGTCGACCGCTTCCTGCTCGACCAGCAGGACGCCGCCGAGGCTCCGGCAATCCGCGCTTTCGGACTGGAAGTAGCCACCGCGCAGACGCTGATGGGCACGACCGCAGAGAAGGTCGCCCTCGCCCGCACCGTGCTCGACTGGAGCCTCGCTTGAGCGGGAGAAAGAGGCATCGGTGCGCGTCCTGCTGATTCCGGTCAAAGACCTCCGACAAGCCAAGCAGCGACTGGCCAGCCGACTGCCCCAGGCGGCGCGGACCCAGCTCGCCGAGGCGATGATGCGCCACACCTTCGAGGTCGCCGCCCGCGTCCGCCACGTCGACCGGGTCGCCGTTGTCTCGCTCTACCCTCCCGCCCTCGCCCTGGCCAACGACTATGGAATGCTGACCATCCCCGAGACGTCGCAGGTCTCGGAGAGCGGCTCGGTCGACTTTGGCATCGCCGAATTGACCCGGCTGGGCGCCAGCGGGGTGCTGCGCCTCCCGATCGACCTCCCCTTCCTCACGCCGGAAGAGGTCGAACGGGTGCTGGACCTCGACACCCCGGAGAGGCCGCACGCCATCCTCGTCCCCTCGCGCGATCGACAGGGGACCAATGCCATCTGGCGCCGGCCCGGCAACCTCTTTCCATCCTCATTCGGCCCGGACAGCCTGCGCCGACATCAGCTGGCGGCCGAGGGGCGTGGCGTCCCCTGCCTCCTCCACGAATCGGCCGAGATCAGCTTTGACCTCGATGACCCGGCAGACCTCGACGACCTCCTCCAGGATCCTCGCCCGACTCCGCTGCGCCCACTCCTCGCCTCACTGCTCGGACTCTCCATACCCTGAGACTGCCAGAAGCCTCTCGGCCGGGACGGAAGCGATCTTCCGACCTAAGCTCCGATGATCGCGTAGACGAATCACACGAATCAGATGGCCTTGTCGAGAAACTCACGCACGACCGGGACAATGGTTGCCGGCTCGAGTCCAACCCCGTGGCCCTTGCCGGGGATTTCACTGACGCGCCAGCCGAGGGCTTCGAGATCGCGGCGGCGGTCGCGGATCGTCGCGGCATATCCCACGGTGACGCCCCCAGTGGTCGTGATGGAGTCTGCGCCGTAGAAGACCAGTTTCGGGAATCGGAAGCCGGCGTTGGCCTTCGCTTCCGGCCAGTTCTGGACGCTCTCATAGAAGGTGACCCATTGCTGGTACTGCTCCTTGTTGCGCAGCACCGCCATCGAGCCCGGCGAGGGGTTGGGGAGATTGGTGCGGGCGGCCTGCAGCATTCCAGCGTAATCGCCCCCGAGCGGTGGCCAGCCGCCGATCACCAGCGCGGAGAGTCGCTGCGTCCTGGAAGCCAGCTGCAGCCCGGCCGCCGCGCCCCAGGCGTAGCCCCAGTAGGCGAACCGCTTGAATCCAGCCGCGTCGGCGACGCTCAGCAGATCGGCGCTGACCCGGTCGGCGTTCAGTTCTGTCGGCGGCGTCGTGCCGCTCTTGCCAATCGTCGGGTAGTCGGCCAGCAGCACGCGGTAGCGGTCGACCAGCCGATCGAGAAAGCCGCTCAAGACGACGGCCTGGGCCTCGCCGAAAATCTGCCCATAGGAGGGGAAGAGAGGAAATCCGAGGAAGAGCGGCTTCCCTTTCGGGTTGCCGTGAACCTCATAGTGGATCTGCCCGACGCCGACCTTCCCCTGCCTGATCAGTCGGTTGCCGTTGGTCTGCACGAGCCCGCTCGTGACGCCGGCGACGCCGAGGGCTGCTTGTTGGAGAAAATCTCTGCGTTTCATTCGTTCTCCTCTTCAAAATAGTCCGTCAAGAGTTCAGGTCGAAGGATCGAGAAAGCTTCGGAGGGGCGGGAGGATCGCCTTCGGATCGAGCATGACCGAGGTATCGCGGTCAGCGATCTCGTGCAGCCGCCAGCCGGCTTTTTCCAGTTCCGGGCGGCGAGCCCGCAGCGTGTCGGACAATTTCAGCGCGTGGCTGCCGGCCTGCAGGGAGGTTCGCTCGGCGTAGAGCGCCAGGCGCGGGCAACGGATGCGGGCGACGGCCTCGGCCTCGGGCCAGTCGAGCAAGCTCCGGTGGTAGGTGACCCATTGTCGATACTGTGGTTTGTCGCGCAACAGCGGCATTGCCCGGGCGGGCGGGTCAGGAGCCATCTCGCTGGTCCCCTCATACATCTCCCGGTACGGCGCGCCGAGGGGCGGCCAGGCTCCGCAGACGAGCGCCGTGATTCGCCGCGTGCGCGAGGCGAGCAGCAGCCCGTTGATCGCGCCCCAGAGAAACCCTCCATAGGCGAAGCGCTTGAACCCGACGGCATCGGCGACGCTCAGGAGATCGACGCAGACCCGATTCGCCGTCAGTTCGGCCACCGGAATCGAGCCGCTCTTGCCGATTGTCGGGTAGTCGACCAGCAGCACGCGGTATCGATCGGTCAGCCCCCGCAAGTAGGCGGTTTTGATCGAGGCCATCCTCTCCCCAAATATGTCGCCGTACGACGCCATAAACGGGTAGCCGAGAAAGAAGGGCTTCCCGCGGGGATCCCCGTGCAGCTCGAAGTAGATCCGGCTCTTACCGACGTAGCCGTACTGATATGCCTGGTCGACGGTCTGCGCCCGGGTGGGCAGACTGGCGGCGACCAAGGCCGCGCTGTGCAGAAACGCTCTTCGCTTCATTCCCGTTCGGGCCTCGTCCTGGGCAGGCGGGAGCACCGCCGACCGTGGTGAAATCTCGATTTGGCCAGCTCACTCCGTATGGAGCGCGATACAGTTGCCCTCGCTGTCCTCGAATTCGGCGACCCATCCGCGTGAGCCGATCGAGGTTCGTGGATAGAGGATCCTGCCGCCCGCCAATTGAGCTTTGCGCAGCGTGTCGTCGATGTCCACCGTCTGGAAATAGATCCGCGCTCCCTCTTTTCCAGGGACGTAGCCCTCCCCTTTCGCCAGAGCGCCCGAGATGCCGCCAACCCCGCGCGCGGCGGGAAAGAGGGCCATCTGGTTGCCGTCAATGACGGTTCGCTCGAACTGGCAGCCCAGCACCTTCTCGTAAAAAGAGGTGGCCCGCCCCAGGTCCTTCACTGGAATTTCAAAGTAGGTCGCCGCAGGGGCCAGCCCGGCCTCTTTTCCGGAGAGAGAGGCGGAACCAGCCTGGGGCGCACGGATCCTGGCGAGAACCTGACGGACGGTGGCAAGGACAAAGTCCGGTACCTCGTAGGGAAAGTTGTGCCCCGTTCCGTCGGGAGTCCGGATGAACTCGGACCGCGACGAGATGGCGAGGTAGCGCTGGCGCGCGTGCTGGAGAAACCGGAGCGCCCGCGCCACTTCCGCATCGGGAATGCCCATCTGCCGGACTTCCGCTGCCGTGGTATCCCCTTGAGGAGTGACGAGGTAGACCGGGAGGTCGCCCAGTTCGCCGTCGTAGACCGTCAGCTCCGCAACCAGGCGGGGATCGAACCATTCGCTGAAGAGCGAGGCGCTGACCCAGTCGGATGCCGGCGCGGCCTGGCGGGCACTGATCGCGCCATCGACCTCGGCGAGCGCCTCATCGATTTTGCGAAGCAGCGGAGGCATCTCATCGGGGCGCTTCCTCATCTCCTGCCGCGGATCGGACCAGAGTCCGAAGAGCTTCATCAGACCCGTAATCTGGCCGGCACGCACCAGGCCGAGCGGAATCCCGGGGCCGCCTCCCCCGGGCAGGTAGAGAAAGACATCCGGAGGGGTCGGGTCAAGCAACATCACGGCGGCGACCTGGCCCGGGTAACGTCGCGCGTAGTTGGCCGCCAGCAGGCCGCCGTAGGAGTGTCCCAGCAGGAGGAAGGGCCCTTTCTCGCCGGCGTTGGCGAGCAGTCGATGGAGCGCCTCGGCCTCGCGCGGCGTCGTGACGGGAAAGGGCCCCGTCTCGCTCCAGCCGGTGCCGGGGCGGTCAAAGAGGATCGAGCGCGTCTCGCCGCGCATCGCCTTGTGCAGGTGGTGGAGCGCCAGACCCGGACTATGGCCCCCGGGGATCCAGACCAGCGTCGGTCCGCCTTTCGCGTCCCCTTCCGCGAGAAGGTGCAGTCGATACCCGCCGACGTCGACCAGCCTCCCCAGCGGCGGATGGGAACGCTCCACCCGATGGATGTGATAGAGCGCGAAGAGACTCGCCGCCGCCAGGAGCAAGGCCAGCCCGCAGAGGGCCAGCCCGGTCCACCGCACCAGCCGCCGGCGCCGGAAGCGGGTGGCCAGCAGACCGAGCAGCGCGACGATCGCGGCGATCACTAGACCGCTCCACGAATGGGACAACAGCGTGTAGATCGGGCTCATCTTCTCTTCTCCTCCGCAATGAACTGGTTGATCCGCTGTTCGAGCAAGGTCATCGGCAGCGCCCCGCTGCCCAGCACCGCCTGGTGAAAGCGCCGGATATCGAACCGGTCGCCAAGACTCTTCCGGGCCAGCTCCCGCAGCTCCTGAATCCGCAACTCCCCCATTTTATAGGCCAGCGCCTGTCCGGGGATGTCGGCGGAATAGCGCAGGGTCTCGGTCTGAATCTCCGTTTCAGAATGGAGGGTGTGTTCGCGAATCATCTCCATCGCCCGCGCGCGCGGCCACTGCAGATGGTTCATCCCGGTATCGACGACCAGGCGCACGGAGATCATCATCTCCATCATCAGATGGCCATAGAGATCATAGAGATCCTGGTACTGGCCAATCTCGCGTCCCAGGACCGCGGCATACGCTGCCCAGCCCTCGGTGAACGCCGTCGGAAATGACGCTTGGCGAATCGGAGGGAGTTGCTCATTCTCCAACTGTGACGCGATGTGAAAATGGTGCCCTGGAATCAGCTCGTGATAGATCAGGCTCTCCGACTGCAACAACGAGCGTTCCTCCAGCTTCGAGCCATTGAAAAAGTAGGTGCCGACCGGCGCGCCGGGACGCGGCCGCTCATAGTAGCCAAAGGTCATCGAGGCTTCGAGAGAGGGACTGAGCCGCTGCGTGTCATAGCTCGCGCGCGGACGCGTCAGGAAGAGACGGTCCAGCTTCGGACTGATGCTGCTGGCATAGCCAAGCAACTTGCGCCGAATCTCCTCCGGCGTTTTGGGATAGAACCGCGGATCGGTCTTGAGAAACTGGTGAAACTCGGCCCTGGTGCCGCGAAAGCCCAGCCGCGTGCGCACCATCGCCATCTCACGGTCAAGACGCACGACTTCGCGCCGGCCGATCTCGTGAACCGCCTCCGGAGTGATCTCCATGGTGGTGTGCAGCCTGACGAGATGTCGATAGTAGTCTGTTCCGCCCGGGTACTGCCAGAGTCCGACCGCCTCCGGGGCGCGTTCGCGGTAGGACCCGGTCAAATAGGCGATCAGCCGCTCCAGCGATGGATTGACGCCCGCGCCGATCTCGGCGACGAGCTGCTGTTTGAAGCGGTCGACGACGGGAGCGTCGAGCGTGGCCAGCCGCTGGTCTTGGACATAGAACAGGCTCTGCGCTGGCGGAAGGACGAGCGCGCGGAGAAGACCGGCGACATTGCCGATCTGATCTTTGGGCAGCACGATGCCTCGCGCGGTTTGACGCCGGAGATGGCTGTGAATCTCCTCGATCAGACGGGGATACTGGGCCAAGAGGTCGAGGTACTTTTCCGTATCCTCGACGCGGGCAAAGCGAAAGGTCTGCAAGATCCGATGGGGCGTGTTGAGGTAGAAGGCATAGGGTGTGACGGGTGAACGCAACCAGAAGTGCCTGGCCTCTTCCATCGTGTTGCGCGCGCCCCAGCGCAAGACGCCGAGCGTCAGCCGATCTTCCTGGCTCAGCTGCGCCTCGTCGATCGCGTCGAGCTTCTTCAGAACCTCCCGCGCGAACGCGGCCTCCGCCTCGACGCTCGCCTGTGACCAGTGCGGCAACTCATCGATCGGCAATCCCCGCTCGAGTCGCTGCGCCGGAGCGAGCGACTGTCGCTGCCAGACCTCCTCCGCAACCTGCCGGAGCCGACTCGCACTCTGGCTGAGTGCCTGACTGTCACTCCCGTTGACCGTTTGGGCGGCGACGCTGCATGTGAAGAAGATCAGCCATCCCAACAACGGCGACAACACCCATCTCTTGTTCATCATGTTGCTTCCTTTGGCGACTTCGCGCTCGCCACGGCGGGTAGTCAGCTGGTCATCGTCCCACAGTCTATCGTCCCAGACAATGGCCGTCTCCGCCCCCACCGGGCGCGAGATTCTCTCCGCGGGTCGCCTGACGCGGCAGACAATAGCATAGTCGTCAAAAAATCGTCGTAATTACTCACGATCAAAGTTCAGTCTTTGCGTTTTGGCGTCTTGAGCGAAGCGGGCGTGAGATTCAAGAATCTTCCTCCGCGATTTAGGAGAACGGGCTCACGGGAAGACGTGATTGCACCAACGAGACACAGAGTTCACCGAGAAGAAGATAGGATCCCCTGATAGTCATC